>JBJTBO010000021.1:0-15365 GCA_046091445.1 Planctomycetaceae bacterium
TCGTCCCGACGGTCGCCTGCTCGTCGGCTCCACGCTGGAGGACGCGGGCTTCACCGCGACCGCCACGGCCGATGTGGTCGGCCATCTCCGCGGCTTCGCCGAAGAGATGCTCGGCACGCTGTCGGCGGCACGGGTCGAGCGGGTCTGGGCCGGACTGCGTCCGGGGTCGCTCGACGGGCTGCCGACGATCGGCCCGATGCCCGGCCTCGACAACGTCTTCGTCGCCGCGGGGCATTTCCGCGCCGGGCTGCACCAGTCGACGGGCACCGCGGTGATGATCGCGGACCTCGTGGAGGGACGCCGGCCCGAGTTGGATGCGACGCCGTTCGCCGCCGACCGATGCGTCACGCCACCCGGTCCGGACTCGGTCGCCGCGATGCTCGCCCGTGCGGCGTCGGAGCGGCCGTGATCAGGCTGCTCATGCGGCGTCGAGCGACACGCGACGATGCAGCAGCTCGATGTCCTCGCCGACGAGACGCCGCGCGGGGTCCGACGATCGGATGACGAGCGCGATCCGTGCGAGGGCGACGATCGTGGCGGGTATGCCGCCTGCGATCTCGTGGATCGTGTCGGCGCACTGCGCGAGTGCGTCATCGGGAGCGCCGGCCGCCGCGCATGTGGTGGCGAGCACGGCCGCGGTCTCCTCCGGTGAGAACGGGTGGAGGATGGCGCGCAGGGTCACGAGCGACTCCAGTCCGACGTCACGGGAGAGCAGGGTGAACAGCCTGCCGCGACCGGCGAGCACGAGCCTCGTCGCCGGATCGCGCGTTTGGACGAGACGCACGAACCGGCCGAGCGTGTCCGCCGTGACGACGTGGGCGTCGTCGGCAATGAGGAGATCGGCCAGATGCGCGGGGGCGCCGTCGTGCCAGTCGCGAAGGGAGGTGCGCGTGACCCGGCACGAACGCGATGTGCAGGCCTCCAGACGGTCGAGCACGCCGGTCGTGCCCGTGCCGGCGGGCCCGCAGAGCACGGCCACGCTGCCCGGCCTCTCGAGGGCGAATCCGAGGCGGGCGAGGGCCACCTCCTGGCAGACGGTGAGCGTCACCGGGCCACGCGGCGCCGCGGCCGCTCGGGTGTGTTCCTTCATGCCGGTCCCGCCGGTGCCCTCGTTCATCGCGCGTCGTCTCCGGGCCCAGCGGTCCCGACGGCCGCTTCGCCCGTCGGGGTGAACGTGAGCACCTCGCCGAGCACCTCGATGCCGAGCGACTCGAGCGCGGCGCGCCTCGCCGTGCCGCCGGGGGCGTCGGCCCGCCGCACAAGGATGGCCGCGTCGACGCCGAGGCTCGAGACCATCAGCCGCTGCCGATGCAGCGGACCGGGCGGAAACCACACGCCCGCGTCGAGGAGCACGATCCTGCGGTCGTGGAGGCGGCTTCCCGCCCCCGCGGCCTCGGCGCAGTCGTGGGGTTGCACGCACACGACTTCCCGTCCGCGGGCCCGCAGCGCCGCCGCCAGACATGCCACCAGCGTGGTCCGCCCCTCGCCGGACCGACTACCGGCGACGGCGATCACGCGCCGCCCTGCGAGCCGCGCGTCCTCCACGCACGCGGCGAGTGCGTGCCAATCATCCCAGGCCGCCGCGAGCAGGCGCTCGACGAGCGGAGCATCGGCGATCGGAGTCGGAGGCATCATGCGTGCGCCGCGATCCACCCCGGGGCCGGCGGCGGCCGGCGGAGGGAGCGGAACGATGTCCGCGGCGTCGATGTCGTCGGTCGCGGTGCGCATCGCCGAAGGAGTGGCGTCATCCGGCGTGGACGCCGGGCCTCCATGCACCGCCACGTCCGGCTCTCCGAGTCGAGCGGCGGCTCCGTTCGGGACCAGACCGCCGCCGGCGTGGTCCTGCCAGCGGGAGAGAAACGCGGCGTCGATTGCGTCGAGCATCAGCGGACGTGCTCCCCGGTCGGGGCGATCGTCTCGACCTGGGTTGCCACCTGCACGGCAGCACGCCGGTCACCATGCGGCCGTCGCTCGCGCCAGGCCACGACGGACCAGAGCGCGGCGGCGATCATCGCCAGGGCGAGGATCGAGGTGGTGGACGAGCGGGGCTGCGTCGACCGTGCGGCGTGGGGGGGTGATGGCGAGGCGGGCGTCGTGACGGGGACGGCGGCGGAGTCCCGCAGCGTCCCGCCGTCATGCGACGGGGCGCACGGCAACTCCGGAATCCTCGCGAGCACCTTCATCCGCATCACCCCGGGGTTCGCAGTGACCATCGTCGTGTCCTCGGCGGAGCCTTGAACACAGCCGGCGGGGACTGCGGAAGGCGCGCCGGTCGACCCATCTCCCCGACGCCAGACCGCCCAGTATGCCCCGCCTGACGGGCTGCCTATGATCGCGGGGCGGCGCATCCGGGCCGTATCCCTCCCCTTCCGCCCAACCGCCATGCCAGGAAGCCCCTCCGCTCGTCACGACCTCCTCCGATCCGTCCTCGAGAGCCGCATCGCAATCCTCGACGGTGCGATGGGCACGATGGTGCACGCCCTCGGCCTCGACGAGCAGGGCTTCCGAGGCGGGCGGTTCGCGGATCACCACCGGGATCTGAAAAACTGCATCGACGTGCTCGTGCTGTCGCAGCCCGACGCCATTCGCGAGATCCACGCCGCCTACTTCGCGGCCGGCAGTGACATCGTCGAGACCTGCACCTTCGGCGCCACGAGCGTGGCCCTTGCCGACTTCGGGCTGCAGCGACACACCCGCGAATTGAACCTGGCGGCCGCGCGGCTCGCCCGCGAGGCGGCGGATGCGGCCGAGACCCGGGATCCCTCACGGCCCCGGTTCGTCGCCGGCTCGATCGGTCCCACCAACAAGCAGCTGTCGATCGCGGGCAACGTCGCCGACCCCGGGCATCGGGACGTCACGTTCGACGAGATGGTGGCCGCCTACCGGGAGCAGATCGAGGCGCTCGTCGAGGGAGGAGTGGACATCCTGCTCGCGGAGACGGCCTTCGACACGCTGGTGCTCAAGAGCTGCCTCTTCGCGATCGACCGGGTGTTCGCCGAGACCGGCATCCGGCTGCCGGTCATGGCGTCCTTCACGATCTTCGAGGGGGGCCGCACGCTCTCGGCACAGACGGTCGAGGCCTGCTGGACGAGCCTCGAGCACGTGGACCTGATCAGTGCGGGCATCAACTGCGCCCTCGGGCCGGAGAAGCTGCGCACCCACGTCGCCGACCTCGCGGCCATCACGCCACGATTCGTGAGCTGCTACCCGAATGCCGGCCTGCCCAACGCGCTCGGCGGGTTCGACGAGACGCCGGAGATGATGGCGAGCGTGCTCGAGGAGTTCGCGCGGTCGGGCTGGCTCAACATCGTCGGCGGGTGCTGCGGGACCACGCCCGCCCACATCCGGGCGATCGCTGACGTCATGCGCCGGTACCCGCCGCGTCGAGCCGATCCGCCGCCGCGCCGGTCGCGGTACTCCGGCCTCGAGATGCTGGAACTGCGGCCCGAGAGCAGCTTCACGGTCGTCGGGGAACGCACCAACGTCACCGGCTCGCGGGCCTTCGCGCGGCTCATCCGCGAGGAGCGCTACGAGGAGGCGCTGGGCGTCGCACGGCAGCAGGTGGAGAACGGCGCGAACATCATCGACGTCAACGTCGACGAGGGGATGCTCGACGGCGTCGCGGTGATGACGAAGTTCCTCACCCTGCTGTCGAGCGAGCCGGAGATCGCGAAGGTGCCGATCATGATCGACTCCTCGCGGTTCGAGGTGCTCGAGGCCGGGCTCAAGTGCATCCAGGGCAAGGGGATCGTCAATTCGATCAGCCTCAAGGAGGGGGAGCGGAGCTTCCTGGAGCAGGCCCGCACGGTGCGGCGGTACGGAGCCGCCGTGGTCGTCATGGCCTTCGACGAGGAGGGGCAGGCGACCGACGTCGAGCGACGGGTCGCGATCTGCCGCCGGGCCTTCCGCCTCCTCACCGAGGAGGTGGGATTTCCGCCCGAGGACATCATCTTCGACCCCAACATCCTCACCGTGGCCACGGGCATCGAGGAGCACAACGCCTACGCGCGGAACTTCCTCGAGGCCACCAGGCGCATCAAGCAGGAGATGCCTGCGGTGAAGGTGTCGGGCGGCGTCAGCAACATCTCCTTCTCGTTCCGCGGCAACGATCCGGTGCGGGAGGCGATGCACGCCTGCTTTCTCTACCACGCCATCCGGTCCGGGATGGAGATGGGCATCGTCAACGCCGGGCAGCTGGCGGTGTATGAGGAGATCGAGCCGGGCCTCCGGGAGCGGATCGAGGACGTGCTCTTCGATCGGCGGCCGGACGCCACCGAGCGGCTCGTCGAGCTCGCCGAGACGGTGAAGCGACGCGATGCGACGGACGTGGCGGCGGCGGCGGACACCTGGCGCAGCCTCGGGGTGGAGGAGCGGCTCGCCCACGCGCTCATCAAGGGGATCACCGATCACGTCGAGGAGGACGTGGAGGCCGCACGCGGGGAGTATGCGACCAGCCTCGAGATCATCGAGGGGCCGCTCATGCGGGGCATGCAGACGGTCGGCGACCTGTTCGGCGAGGGAAAGATGTTCCTGCCGCAGGTCGTGAAGAGCGCGCGGGTGATGAAGCGGGCCGTCAACCACCTGCTCCCCTACATGGAGGCGGAGCGGGCCGCCGCGGGCACGGAGCACCAGTCCCGTGGCAAGGTGCTCATGGCGACGGTCAAGGGCGACGTGCACGACATCGGCAAGAACATCGTCGGCGTGGTGCTCGGCTGCAACGGCTACGAGGTGATCGATCTCGGCGTCATGGTGCCGTGCACCAAGATCATCGAGGAGGCGATTCGGCACGAGGTCGACGTGGTGGGCCTCTCCGGGCTCATCACGCCGAGTCTCGAGGAGATGGTGCAGGTGGCCCAGGAGTTCGACCACGCGAAGCTCGCCATGCCGATCCTCATCGGAGGGGCCACCACCTCCGCCCGCCACACCGCCGTAAAGATCGCCCCCAAGTACGCACACGACGTCGTCCACGTCTCGGACGCGTCGCGGGCGGCGGGCGTGGTCGAGCGTCTGCTCAACCCCGCCTCGCGGGAGGATTTCTCGCGGGCCAATAGCGCCGCGCAGGCCCGCGACGTCGAGCACTTCAAGGCCCGCCAGACCACGAAACTCGTCCCCTACGCCCAGGCCTGCGCGAAACGCTGGACCACCGACTGGTCGGCGGCACCGATCGAGACGCCGGAGTTCCTCGGCACGCGGGTGCTCGACCGGGTGCCGCTCACGCAGCTCATTCCGTTCATCGACTGGTCCCCGTTCTTCCTGTCGTGGGAGCTCCGGGGGAAGTTTCCGGCCATCCTGCAGGACGCGGTGGTGGGCGAGGAGGCCCGGAAGCTGCACGGCGACGCCGTGGCGATGCTCGACCGGATCGTGCGCGACGACGCGCTCGTGGCGAGGGGCGTCTACGGCTTCTTCGCCGCCAACTCCGAGGGCGACGACATCGTGCTGTTCGCCGACGAGGGACGCACGGCGGAGATCGGCCGTTTCCACACGCTCCGGCAGCAGTGGGAGCGGAGGGGGCAGGACGTCTTCCACGCCCTCGCCGACTTCGTGGCGCCGCGGGAGAGCGGCCGCGCGGACTACATCGGGGCCTTCGCCTGCACGGCCGGTCACGGCTGCGACGAGCTGTGCCGGATGTACGATCGCGACCACGACGACTACTCGTCGATCCTCGCCAAGGCGCTCGCCGACCGGCTCGCCGAAGCCTTCGCGGAGTGGCTGCATGCGAAGGTCCGTCGGGAATGGGGCTTCGGGCGGCAGGAGAAGCTCCCCCCCGAGGAGCTCGTCGACGAGCAGTACCGCGGGCTCCGGCCGGCGCCGGGCTATCCGGCCTGCCCGGACCACACGGAAAAGCGGTCCCTCTTCACCTGGCTCGACGCCGGAAACGCCGCCGGCATGACGCTCACCGAGAGCTGTGCCATGCTGCCGGCGGCGAGTGTCAGCGGTCTCTACTTCGCCCACCCGGAGAGCCGCTACTTCGCGGTCGACCGGATCACCCGCGAGCAGGTCGAGTCCTACGCCGGCCGCAAGGGCATGCCCGTCTCCGAGGTGGAGCGGTGGCTCGCCCCGAACCTCGGGTATGACGCCTGACGGCGCGCGGGCGGCCGAAAAAGCCGCTCCCGCGGCCATGATCCGGCCGATACACCCCGGCGGGGGCAGGCTCACTCCCCGGCGGGTCGTCGGGCGGGACAGGCGATGGCGGGCAAACCACGCACTCGGCGGATCGTTCTCGACGACGGCGAGGTGCTCGCCGGGTCGGCCCCGACGCCACGGCTCGTCGAGCGGTTCCTGACCTACATCGAGCACGAGCGGGGGCTCTCGGTCAACACCCGCGCGGCCTATCGCCGCGACCTCGCGGACTTCACCTCGTGGCTGGGGGAGCGGGCGGCCGTGGGTCTCGGGATCGCCGATCTCGGCGACTACCTGGCGACGCTCGACCGCAAGGGACTCGCCCGGGCGAGCATCGCCCGACAGGCGGCGACGCTCCGGACGTTCTATGCGTTCCTGCAGCTCGAGGGGCTGATCGCGGAGAGTCCTGCGACGCTGATCGCGGCGGGCCGCCGTGACGACACGATCCCCGGCACGCTCTCGCCGGGGCAGGTCGATCGGCTGCTCGGCAGTCCCGACCCGCGCTCGATCAACGGCATCCGCGACCGCGCCCTGCTGGAACTGCTCTACGCCACCGGATGTCGTGCGTCGGAGGTGTCGCACCTCCGGGTGACCGACGTGCAGCTGGTGGAGCAGTTCTGCACGTGCCGCGGCAAGGGGGACAAGGAGCGGATGGTGCCCCTGGGACGACGCGCCGTCGAGGCGCTCTCCGCCTGGCTCGACGGCCCGCGGCGGGCGCTCGCCGGCGACGTGCCGTGGGTGCTCCTGTCGTCACGGGGCAACCGTCTCTCGAGGATGCGCATCTGGGAGATCGTGCGCGTGCATGCCGAGCGGGCGGGTGTCCCGGCGGACATCGGGCCGCACACGCTGCGGCACAGCTTCGCCACGCACATGGTCGCCGGTGGAGTGGACCTGCGACACGTGCAGGAGATGCTGGGGCACGCGAGCATCGCGACCACCCAGCGCTACACCCACGTGGATCACGCGCGGCTCCAGTCGATCCACGCGCGATTCCATCCGCGCCGCTGACCGCCCGGGCGGTCAGCCCGCAGGTCGCTTGGGAGGCGAGAACTTGATCTTCTTGATCAGTTCCACCACCGTCCCGTCAGGCTGCACCACCCCCGACACCGCGGTGATGGCCCTGACCACGTTGTCGTACTTGAGCGCGTAGTCGCAGTCGAGTTCGACCTCGGTCGCTTCGGCCCTCGATCCGGGGCCGGTGCCGACGAGATCGACCAGTTTCTTCTGGAGTTCGTCGAAGTCGCGCACGGGCGTGCCATTCATCGAGATGCCGGCCCGCTCGCCACTGGGTCCGGCGATCAACCGCACCCGCACCGGCGGGATCGGGTCGTCCGACACCGCGCCCTGGCTCGGCCCGAGGGGCATGCGGATGTCGAAGTCACCCTCCGTGATCACCGTCTTGAGGGTGAGCATGAAGAACGTGATCAACTGGAACACGACGTCGATCATCGGCGTCATGTCGATGTTGATCTTGTCGGAGAGTGGTTCCCGCTTGTTCGCCACGTGTTGGCTCCGGTCACTTGCCTTCGTCGTACTCGGCCCGCAGGACGAACTTCTCGAACCCCTTCTCCTGGCAGAACTTGATCAGCTCCTGGACGTCGCCGGTCTTCGACCGCCCGTCCGCCCGCACGATCACGGTCGCCTCGGCGAGGTTCTTGCCCGCCCCGAGCATGACCCGCTTCTCGTTCTCGAGGTAGCCGCCGATCTCCTCGACCGGCAGCGGTTCGCCCATGTAGATGACGTTGCCGTCGCTCATGAGCTGGAGCGTGATCGGATCCACGGCAGGCCCCTCCGCCGGCTTCGCCAGCTGGCTCATCGGCAGCTGGAGCCGCTCGTCCTGCACGGCCGTCGAGAAGTTCAGGGTGAACACGAAGAACGTGATCAGCTGAAACGTCATGTCGATCATCGGCGTCATGTCGACGTCGGTCTTCGACGGTCCGTCGCCGCTCTGCCTGCGGGCCATCACGCCTCCCCGGGGTCAGCCGGCCTTCTTGCCGACGTTTTGGAATCGCGACATCAGCCGCATCGACTCGTCGTCCACCTCGGCGTTGAACCGCTGGAGCCAGTTCTTGAAGAGGGCGTAGCAGGCGATCGCGGGGATGGCCAGCCAGAGCCCGATGAGCGTCGTCACGAGGGCCTGCGAGATGCCGACCGCGAGCTCCGACGGCTTCGGGGCCGTGTCGCGCGAGGCGATGAGCATGAACGCCGCGACCATCCCGTCCACCGTGCCGAGCAGCCCGAACATCGGTGCCAGACCGCCGACGAGCGAGACGTAACTGATCTTGTGCTCCAGATTCATCGCCTCCTCGCTCTCGGCCGCCTGCATCGCCTCGACGGCGGCCGGGTAGCCGGTCTGCAGGTTGGCCATGCCGGCGGCGAGCACCTTGCCGAGATAGGAATCGTCGGCCTTCGCGAGCTCGTAGGCCTGCTGAAACTCCTTCGCCTCGAGGTGCTGCTCGAATTGCGCGCTCAACGCCGGTGGGATGAGCACGGACTTTCGGAACTGCATGAAGCACATGACGAGCAGCGCGACGAGGCCGAACGACAGCGCGAGGAAGACGATCACGTACTTGACGCCCAGCGCCTCGAGGAGGAACTGCAGGTAGTTCTTTCCCTCGGGTTCGCCTCCATCCGCCCCGGCGTCCTCGTCCTGCGCGACGGCGACGTCCGGCACGAGGCACACGGCCATCGGGACGCATACGGTCGCGAGACAGGAGGCGACGAGCAGCCGACTGATGCTCCGCGTCAGGCTCCGGGCCAGACCGGAGGCCGGCCTCGGCAGGAGCCCTCCGCGCCCACGGTCGCACGATTTCACCAGCATGTTTTTCTCCTCGGGATGGAACCAGTCAGGCTGCCCGCTTCCGGCAGATGGTACTCTCGCGGAAGGGAGGGCGGAAAGGGTCGGGAAGTCGTGGGCGCACCCGTCATGAACCCTGGGCGGGCTTGAGTTTCTTCAGCCACGGGCTGTCGGGGTAGGAGCCCTCGAGGGACTGCCGAGCCTCGCGCGATCGTTCCGGATTGCCCGCTTTTTCCCAGAGTTCCGCGAGGTTGTAGAGCGCCTCCGCGTGGCTTTCCGGTCGGCTGTTGTAGACGAGATCCACGGTCAGGAACGCGATCAGGGCGTCCTGGTCCTGACCACCGGCACGGTGGGCGTCCCCCAGCGCGTTGTAGGCGAGGGCGAGCGTGTCGGAATCCTCCGGGTCCGCCGCCTTGACGACGGCATCGATCAGTTTGACCGCCTCGGGCGCCTGGCCCTGCCGCGCCACGCAGCGGGCCCGACCGAGATCGGCCGCCCGCTTCTGCCGGGCGCTCGCCTGATCATCCGGATTCGTCGCGATCTTCGTCGCATTCTCGAACTCGCCGGCGGCCTCCGCGAACTTCCCCTGCTCGAACAGAAGTCCCGCCTTCGCCCTGGCCGCACGCACCCGAAGAGCGGGCGGTCCCTTCTCGAGCGCGGTGTACGCGGTCGCGGCGTCCCCATAGTTGCCGGTCTGTCCGAGCAGGTCGCCGAGCAGTTCCCACGCCTCGTAGGTGTGATGACTCTTGGCGTGCTTGGAGACGAAGGTCTTGAGTCCCTGGGCGGCCGCGTCCTGCCCGGTGCCGGCGGCCATCGCGCCCAGGGCGGCGGCACCGGCACGCACGAAGTCGAGCTCCGCAAGCACCAGAGGCGATGCCCCGTCCGTGTCCTGGGCCGTGAGATTCGCGAGTTCGGCGGTGGCCCGGGCACCGTCCCT
Organism: Planctomycetaceae bacterium; assembly: GCA_046091445.1. Taxonomy (GTDB): domain Bacteria; phylum Planctomycetota; class Planctomycetia; order Pirellulales; family UBA1268; genus QWPN01. The sequence goes on from JBJTBO010000021.1 coordinate 9,855, forward strand.
GCGCTGAAGCATGCCGCGGGCATTCCGCAGCACATCGGGCTCGTCACCGATGAGGACGTCGCGGATCGTCTCGATCGGCACCTTCTTCGCCTCGCCCGACCGCGCGTCGTTGATTTCGACCGCGTCGGGTGTCGTGCCCGTGATCTCCCCGGTCACCTCGCCACGATCGAGCAGGCGCACGCGATCGACCGCCTGGGCGGCCGCATCCACGGACCATCCGCCCAGGGCGACCGCAGCCAGCGCGACGCAGGTCCGAACGGCCGACCGCATCCCACGATTCCTCGCTCCAGCCATCGAAATGCTCCTCACCTGTGCGTGTCTCTCCACCCGTCATCCGAACCTTCCGCCCAGCCTCACGCCGGCGGGCGTGTCGCCGCCGTCAGCGGACTCGGGCGACCCCGCCGCAAGGGCGAGAATCGCTCGACCGCCTCATCCCTGCTCCTTCTGGATGTCCTTCTGGAGCCGGTCGAACCGCTGTTGGAACGCAGCCCCGCCGAGTTCCGGATAGAGCTTGCGCGTGACCTCTATCGACTCGGCGGCCTTCGTGAGCAGTTCCTGCTTCTCGCTCGGGCTCTTGCTCGAGAGGAGCGCCCGCTTGAGCAGGCATGTGGCGACGTTCAGGCGGGCCTCGAAAAACTGTTCGCGGGCCTTCATGGCCCGGGCGTCCTCCCCGCCGAAGGCCTGCTTCGAGAGGCGGTTGGCGATTCCGCCCCAGCCCCAGGCGACGCTCGCGCCGGCGGTGCGGCCGCCGCTCGCCGCACGCAGCTTCTCCTGGGCCGCCACCACGCCGGGGGCGGCGAGCCGCTCGCCGGTGGACTGCAGCATGCGCGCGACCTGCATCTGCAGATCGGGTGTGTTCTGTCGCCGCTTGTCGGAGAGCAGCCAGTCGAGCTGCTCGTCGAGTTCCTTGGCGCGGCCGCGGGCGCCGTGAATCTCGGCCATCTTGAGCCGCAGGGCCGTCTCGAACTTCACCACCTCGGGATCGTCCTTGCGGGAGAGGAGCGACTCGAAGACGGTGCTTGCACGGTCGAGATACTTCGTCGCCTCGGCCGTCGGCACGATCGATCCCGTGCCGCCTCCCGAGCCGAGCGTGAGGTAGGTCGAGGCCACCCAGATCTGTGACGGCACACGGGGATCCCGCTTCGCGACGCCGTCGAGGAATTTCTCGAAGCCCGCGAGGATCGCCCGGGCCCGCGCCCGCCCCTTGCCCTTGTCGCCGCCGGGGTCCTTGGCGAGGCTCTCGAGCTCGGCCTGCAGCTCCTGCCCCATCGCGAAGTACATCGCCGTCAGCCGGGCCGCGCTTTCCTGCCCCTCGCCCGCAAGCCGCTCGAGCAGGTTCATCGCCTCCTGGGCCTTGTCGAAGGCTTCCGCCTCCACGAAGCAGCGCAGTGCCACGGTGAGCGACGCCTCGCCGAGCGAACCGGTGCGGAGCGCCGGCGCGGCCTTGTCGTCCTTCGCCTGCGTCCACGGGCCATGCCGCGGATCCTCGAGCCACCGGAGCGCGAGCATCGTGTCGCCGTCGTCCATGGCGATCTGGCACCGCGCGAGGGCTCCGCCGACGGTCGTCGCCGTGACGGGCGCCGCCTCGCCGAGCGCCGCGAGGCCCTCGTCGAGAAATGCCACGGCCTGCTTCTTGATCGCGGCGGAAGCCTCCTCGCCGCCGTCCGCCTTCCGCGCCTCGAGCGCCTCGCGCCAGAGGGCCGCCCCCGCGCCGAGCAGGACGTCGGTGCGCTTGGGCGACGAGGCCGGCGTCTTGTTGACGAGATCGACGAGGGCCGCCGGGTTGCGGGCGCTGATGGCACTCTGCAGCGCGACGAGCGCCGCATCGCCCGCCTCGTTGCCGTCGGACCACGTGCGCATGATGCGCGCGGCCATCGCGGCCCCCTTGGCCTTGGCGTCCTCCTTCCAGGCCGGATCGGCCTGCTTCTGCAGCTGCTGCCAGCTGGCCATCGCGATCGTCGCCGCCTGCTTGCTCCCCTTCGCGTTGGGGTAGCGCTCGACGAGGAATTGGCCGAGCGTGGCCGCGTCGTGGTAGCGGCCGGCGTCGTACAACAGGTAGGTCAGGAGGTGCCGCGCCTGATTGACCGTGTCGATCTCGGCGTCGGCCGTCCTGCGGAGGGCGTCACGGGCGGCGGCCATCGCCTCGGACCGCGCCGTGGCGGCCTGCTCCAGGGCCGCCTTCTTCACGGCCTCGTCGGTCGCGGCCTTCGCCTCGGCCGCGGCCTTCTGCATCGAGGCCAGCGCCAGCCGGGCATCCTCCATGGCGGCGGTGAACGTGCGATCGCTCTCCGCCTCGGGCACCGCGGCACCGATGCGGCCGAGGAGTTCGCGGGCCTCCGAGGCGAATTCCCGGTTCGCACGCGTCACCTCGAGCGCCAATTTCTTCGCATCCTGGAGCATGGGCCGCGCCTTGGTCTTCTCCTTGTCGCCCATCGCGCCGGCCTGCGCCTCGAGCAGCTGTGCGTGCCGCAGCTTGAGGGCGAGCCAGTCCTCGTCCAGCTGCGCCGTCGGGACGTTTGCCAGCGCGACCTTCCGGAGGTCCGGCGTCAACTCGCCGAACTTCTTCTTCGCCAGCCAGCATTCGGCCGACGTGGCCAGAGCCTTGCGTCGCAGGAGCGACTCGAGCGGAGCATTTCCCTGCAGCGACACGAGCGGAAGGAGCGTGGAGAGGGCGTCGTCGTGCTTCCCGAGCAGGGCCTGGTTGCGGCCCTGGTAGAACCGGGCGAACGCCCCTCCCGCGAGCGTCGCGTACTTCTCGGCGATCGTCTTGAAGCGAGCGGTCGATTCCTCGAGCACCTTCTTCCACTCGTCCGAGTTCGGCTCGAGCGCCTTCGCCTTCTCGAACCAGGCGCTCGCCACCATGAGCCGCGTCTGCACGAGCTTCGCCTGCCACGTCTCCCGCTGCTCCTCGAGTTCGTCGGCGCGACGCGCCGACGAGACGGGGCGCCGACCGCCCTTCTTGCCTCCCGCCGGCTTCTCGTCCCCGTCCTTCCCGCTCTTGAGGGCCTCGATCTCCGACGTCACGCCGCGCAGCTCGCGCAGCACGGCATCCTCGGCATTGGTGATCTTCTCCGGCAGTGGATCCTCCGGCTTTTTGACGGTGCCCTCGAGGGTCTTGATGGCGGCATCGAAGAAGGGGACCGCCTGCGCCCGCACCGCCTTCGCATCGACACCCGGCTTTTTCGCCTCCTCGATCTTCGCACGGGCGCGCTCGATGAGCAGGTTGCCCTTCTGCGTGAATGCGTCGATGACCTGGATCCCGACGACCGAGCCGCCGAGGAAGGCGTCGAGCTGCTTCTGGGCGTCGTCGAGCATCGCCGTGCGTTTTGCCGCATCGGTCTCGCGACGACTCACACCGACCAGGGCGACGGCCCGCCGGTAGGCCGCCTCCGCCTTGAGCGAGGCCGGCACGTCCGGATCCTTGTCGAGGCGGTCGAGCACCCACAGGGCGACGTCCGGCATCCGCCGCTCGTCAAGACGGTCGAGCAGCAGGCGCGTCGCGTCGCCCTTGGCCGACCGTGCTTCGGTCTGCGCGCAGGCATCCGACGGTGAGCCCGCTGCCCACGCGAGCGCGAGCACCGCGAGCCCGCGCTTCGCCAGTGCTCTGCGGGCGCGGACGATCGCATTGGTCTCCTGCCGACCGGGGACGACGGCATCACTCGTTCTGCAGGCCCGATTCATGTCCATGACTCGACCCCTTGGGGAATGCACCCGCCGCCGTGGATTCTGCGGCCGGAGTCGATCGTCGTCAACCCGGGAGGTGGTTTGACCGCGACCGCCGACCCGCGGCGGTGGATTGGCGGCGTGCGGCCGCGCACGGCACCCGCATCTGGACGACGTCAGGGGAGACGTCGGCCGCGACTCGGCGAGGCGAGCCACCAGGGCAGCGCGCCGGCCGCGGGCAGCTCCACCACCCGTGCCGAACGGATGCCGGGGCACGCGAGGAGGGCCGCGACGGCGTCGGCGGATGGCGTCGTGTCGAGGCTGAGCACACCGATCGCGTCGCCACCGGGGGTGGCCCGGCCGACGGTCATCTGCGCGATGTTGATGCCGAGCTCGCCGAACACGGTGCCCACGCGGCCGATGATCCCCGGCACATCGCGGTGCGTGAAGACGAGGAGCGTGCCGTCGAGGTAGGCCTCCAGCCGGTGGCCCTCGAGCTGCACCAGTCGGGGCATGGCATGGCCGAAGAGCGTTCCGGCGGCCCGGTGCACGGTCTCGCTGGTCGTCAGCTCGACGGCGACCACTGAGTTGAACGAACCGCGGTCGGTGCGGCTCTGCTCGAGGAGTTCCACCCCGCGCTCCCGCAGCAGCACCTCGGCATTGACGATGTTGACGTCCTCGACGACGCCGTCGAGCAGTCCGGCCACGAAGGCCGCCGTCACCAGCCGCGTGCTGCGGGAGGCGATCTCGCCACGGTAGGCGATGGAACAGGACCGGGGGGCTGCGTCGTCGAGCTTCGCGACGAGCTGGCCGAGTCGCCATGCCAGATCGAGGAAGCCCCGCACACCGTCGAGCTCCACCGGATCGACGGCCGCCGAATTCACCGCATGCCGGATCGTGCCGTGCGTCAGAAAGTCGACCAGGAGGTTCACGCCCTCGACTGCCACCTGGGACTGCGCCTCCTCGGTGCTCGCACCGAGGTGCGGCGTCACCAGGACGCCCGGCATCCCGAAGAGCGGGCTGTCGGTGCAGGGCTCCCGCTCGAAGACGTCGAGGGCCACGCCGCCGATGATGCCGCGCTCGAGCCCCTCGACGAGGGCGCGCTCCTCGTAGATGCCGCCCCTCGCACAGTTGACGAGGCGGATGCCGGGCTTCAGCAGGGCGAGCTCGTCCATGCCGACCAGGTGCCGCGTCTCGTCGGTGAGCGGCGTGTGGACCGTGAGGTAGTCGACGAGGGGGAGCAGGTCCCGCACCCCGGCCACCAGTTCCACGCCCAGCTCGGCGGCCCGATCGGCCGCGATGAACGGATCGAATCCGAGCACGCGCATCTCGAACGCCCGCGCCCGGCGGGCCACGGCCTGCCCGATGCGGCCGAGGCCGACGATGCCGAGGGTCTTGCCCGCGAGCTGGACACCGGTGAACTTCTGCCGGTCCCAGACGTGGGACCGCAGGCTGGCATCCGCCGCGGCGACGTTCCGCGACAGGGCGAGGATCAGCGCGAAGGCATGCTCCGCCGTGCTGAGCGTGTTGCCGGCGGGCGTGTTCATCACCACGATGCCGCGCCGCGTCGCCGCCTCCTTGTCGATGTTGTCGGTGCCGACGCCGGCCCGCACGATCGCCCGGAGCCGCTGATTGCCCTCGAGGGACGCCGCCGTGATCTTCACGCCGCTGCGACAGATGGCTCCGTCGTGACCGGCGAGCGCCTCCCGCAGGGCGTCACCGGAGAGCCCGGTACGGACCTCGTAGGAGATGCCGGAGGCTGCGGCCACGTCGAGCAGCGCGAGGCCGTCGGGGCTGAGGGTGTCGAGCACGAGGATCGAGGGCATGGGTCGCGGTCCGTGAAAACAG
>JBJTBO010000022.1:0-3534 GCA_046091445.1 Planctomycetaceae bacterium
CAAACGTACCACGGGTAGGGGGGCGTGCTGGTGAGCGTCGTGGTCGCCACCGCGGCGGTCGGATCGTCGATGCGGTGCACCTTCACCTGGCCGCTCGAGATGGAGTAGAGGTACTCGCCGATGCGGAGGCTCCGCTGCACGGAGCCGTCGTGGCTGATCTGGCCGAGGTTTTCGAAGCCATCCGCCGTGTCGAGGTTGACCCGGAAGACGACGAGGCCGGCACCCTGCTCCCAGCCAAAGCCCTGCTGGACCGGGATGGCGAGGATCCGCTGCTCCGCGAACCAGCTCACCGCATGGTGGTCCCACTCGGCCTCCGACCAGGATTCCCAGCCGGTGCCGGGGAAGGTGTAGGTCGCCGTGCGCTCGGGCTTGGCCGGATTGCCCACGTCGAACACCGAAAGCTGGAGTCCGCGCACCTGTCCCGTCGCGGGATCGACATCGCGGCCGATGCCGAGCAGGTGCGTCGCATCGAGCGGATGCAGATAGGACGAGTAGCCGGGCACCTTGAGCTGTCCGGCCACCCGCGGAGCCTGCGGATTGGCCAGGTCGATGACGAAGAGCGGGTCGATCTCGCGGAACGTGCTCACATACCCGACGTCGCCGACGAATCGCACCGAGTAGATCCGCTCGCCCTTGGCCAGGCCCTGCACGCTGCCGACCGTCTGCAGATTGCCGCCCGACGTCGCGAGGACGTAGACGCCGCTCGAGGACTCGTCTCCGAACCCTCCGGTCGTGGCCACGCGGAGCAGGCCATCGGCGTGCTCGTCGAGCGAGAACTGGTTGAGTGTGAGTCCCGGTACGGCCCCCATCGCCACGAGCGGGACATCCACCTGCTGGAGGTCGAACTTGTAGATGTTCGTCGTCGGATCGACGTCGGTCACGTCCCACCACGTACCGAAGTTTGCCGCCGACACGTAGAGGCTCGACGTCGATGCCGAGACCTGCCCGGACACGCCGGTGACCGAGGTCACGGCATCGGGGCCGGCGACGTCGTCACTCACCTCGAACGACACCACCGACAGGATCGATTCATCGGTGGACGAGACGGGAGCGTAGGCCTTGCCGGGCACGACCATCGCGCCATCCGTTTCGGCACCGGTCGCATCGGTGACGCGGAATCGGGGCACCGCCGTCGAGGCCCAGGTCCGTTCGAGCCGGGCGCGATAGGCGGCCTCGTCCTCGTAGACGTAGCGGGTGCCGTCGCCAGGATCGCCGATCCAGCCAGGCCGGGCGGCCGGCATCAGGGCGAGTCCCGGCACCTCGGAGCCGCCGTCAACCGTCGGGGTCGGCAGCTCGAACGACGGCGGCTCGTCGGTCGGTGGGGCATCGCTCGGGATCGTGATGATCGCCGGTGCGGGGATGTCGAAGCTGTCCTGAGTGACGACGAGGACGCGGCCCTCGATGGAGCGCGAGTCGACGAGCCAGCCCTCCAGTCGCGTCGTCTCGAGGATCGCCGGGGCGGCGACGTTCGACACGTCGATGACGGTGACGATCACGCTCGGCTGCCACTGCCTGCCCCACCAGCCGAGCCGCGCATCGGTGGGTGACGAGTCGTCCGACACGTCATCCCACGAGTTGTCCTGCGAGATCACCGTGAGCCGGCTGCCGTCGAGGTAGATCGCCCGCTCCCAGCCCGGCGTGGCGAGGTGGCTGACCACGCCCGTCTCGGCCGCGGGCCACGCCCGCACGATGTCGATGCCATCCCCGGCGAGGACGAAGAGGTGCGAACCATTCGTCTTCACCATGTCGCCCTCGTCCACACCGGCCACCTGATTGTTCGTGCCGGAGAAGTCGCCGCTCTGTGCCGGCGCCGCGAGCGCAGGCGCGATCCGTTCATTTCCCTGCAGGCCGTACATCACGACAGGCCATCGGCCCCACGGCGAGGCATCCTGACCGAGCGAATCGCCCCAGCGGGCCATCGCGGTGTCCACGTACCAGGTCGCGAGCCGCGTCATGTCATCGACACGGCTCAGTGGATTGGTCGTCTCGTTGCCGATGAGCTGCTCGCCACCGGCGAGCCTCGCGCGGTCGAAGCCGCGGCGACCGAAGTAGCTGTCGGTCCCGGCGCCCCCATCGAGCACGTTGCGCCCACCTCCCGCGCGGAGCGTGTCGTCGCCGCCCTGCCCGTAGATCGCGTCGTTGTCCGCGCCGCCCGACGCCGAGTCGTCGCCCTCGCCGCCGAAGAGCGAATCCCTGCCGGCCCCGCCGAGCAGGGAGTCGGCGCCGGCGTTCCCGAAGATTCGGTCCGCCCCTTCGCCGCCCACGATCGAGTCATCCCCCGTGCCGCCGCTGAGGACGGTGCGGATGCGTGCGTTCCCGGGCACGTCGATCCGGATCGAATCGTCACCCTCACCGCCCGACACGCGGATCACCCGGACGGTGCTCTCGAGCCGCGAGCCGACGACGACACCGTTGACGACGGCGCGCAGCTGGCGACCATTCTCGGGATTGCGTTCGACGACGATCGTGTCATCCGGTTGCGCGGGGTCGCCGTCGCCGGTGATCGTCCAGAAGCCGCCACTCCAGGTCGCCGAAAGCGCGAAGCGCCGCTCGAGCAGCTCGAACGCGGTCAGTGGACGTCGCCGGCGGGCTGCGGCCGATCGACGGGTCGAGCTGCGACGCGTACGGGCCATGAGACACCTCAGCGAGGGGGCTTGGAAGATTTCTCCCACACCGATGAAGCCTAATTGCATGGAGAGGTGCAGGTCAAGCGATCGGTACCCGATGTTTTCAGGGTTTTTTGCTGCGTTCACCGCGGCTCGCCGCGGCCGCGACGGCGCAGGTAGTCCACCGCCACCGCCGTCACGATGGCGGCGCCGGTGACGATCCGCTTCGCCGGGTCGGAGGCCCCGAGCTGCGCGAGGCCCGCCTCCAGCGTGGCGATGACGATCACGCCGAGCAGGCTGCCGATCGCGGAGCCCGAACCGCCCGCGAGGCTCGTGCCACCGATCACGACCGCGGCGATCGCGGCGAGCTCGAGCCCGACGCCCGCGTTGGGGTCGGCCGACCCGAGTCGCGCGGTCGCGAGCACCGCGGCGAGCCCGGCGAGGCCGCCGCTCAGGGCGTGGACGGCCACGCGCACGCGACCCGTGGCGATGCCCGCGTAGTGGGCCGCCGCCGGATTGCCTCCGACCGCCTGGAGGTGCCGTCCGAACACCGTGCGCGCGAGCATCATCTGCACCATGAGCACCGTCACCCGCGCGATCACCCCCGTGGCCGGCACGCCGATCAGGGGCAGCGGCCGCGCGAGCGGCTCGACGGCGGCCCCGATGTACTTCGTACGCGACCCGGTGACGAGGTACGCGGCGCCCCGACAGATTTCGAGCAGGCCGAGCGTGGCGAGAAACGTGGGAATCCGCAGGCCGACGGCGACGAACCCGCCCGCCACCCCCGCGAGGCTCGTGCCACCGATCACGACCGCGGCAATCGCGGCGAGCTCGAGCCCGACGCCCGCGTTGGGGTCGGCCGACCCGAGTCGCGCGGTCGCGAGCACCGCGGCGAGCCCGGCGAGGCCGCCGCTCAGGGCGTGGACGG
>JBJTBO010000023.1:0-3423 GCA_046091445.1 Planctomycetaceae bacterium
GCGAGAGCGATCCCGCCCTGGCGCTCGCGCACGTCCGCCGCCGCCTTCCGCACCCGAACCGCGGCCGCCGCCTCCCTGATCGGGGTGCGCAGCGGCTCGAAGGCCTTGGGATCGGCGTCCTGGGTCGCGAACTGCCACAGCTGCTCGAAGGCGTCGACCTGCTTGAGCGGGGCGTCGCTGATGCAGAGCAGATCCTCCCAGAGCCGATCCAGCTCGCGCCCCTCGGCGTCGTCGAGCATGAGTCGCTCGAGATGCTCGTCCTCGCGATGGTAGAGCGTCAGCGTGACGACCTCGTCCACCGGCACGATGCGCGAGTAGCACAGAGCCTGCGGAAAGACCGCGCGAAACTCGTCGCAGGCCCGGAGCAGCCGCGCGCGGGCCTCGGTGTCTTCGCCCACGATGATCGGCGCTTCGTGGCTCGTCACGAGCTCGTGGTCGCTCCAGAGCCGCTTCTTCTGCGTGGAGTCGGCCCTGCCCGCGACGATATCCGCCACTTCCGCCGGCCGCTCCCGGAGCACCCGCGCCTGGACGCTGCCGTCGCTGCCGGGGGCGAGCGTGGCCGTGACGACGAACTCCGCCCCGGCGGCGAGTGCCGCGGGAATCTCGACGTCGAGCACGCTCGGTGCCTGCGCCTCGAGCGCCTCACCCCTGGCGGACGGGCGAAACGAGCCGAACGCCCACGCGAGGAGCAGGTGGGTCGGCGGCAGCGACGTCTCGAGGTGTCGGCGGACCTCGACGGCGCGGTCCGGCGTGCGCTCGGCGAGCCACGCGGCGATGGGCGCGGGCAGATCCCTCGCCGCGACACCCCGCGCCGGCTGGCTGAGGAAGTGCCACGGTCCGTGCGGATTCCCGGCGAGGATGTCGGGCGACACGTCGGCGGCGAGATCCCACGTCGTGATGCCGTCGGAGAGCGTGAGATCGATCGCCGTGTGGTCGCAGGAGTGGTTGCCTTCGCGGGGGCCGATGACGACGGCGACGGCCTGCCCGGCGTCCACCGCCACGCCCTCGATGGGCCCGAACGGGACGCTCTCACCGCCCTTCGACACGCCCGTCGCCAGTCGCTCGATCGTCGTGCCGCGACGCACCTCGAGCGACCACTCGATGCCGTTGCCACATTCGGGATGGCCGTCGGTCACGGCGCCGCGGACGACGAGTGCCCCGCGCACCGGGCTCTGCCATGCGATCACCGCGGCACGATCGGGGGACGGATGGGCGGCCACGGAGTGGGCCCGCATGATGCCCGGAATGCGGACGGTCGCATCGGACGCATTCGCGAGCACGCTCAGGGCGTTGTCCCCCTTCCAGCCGCGGACGAAGTCGTAGTCGGGCGTGCGCTCGAGTCGGCCCGTCAACAGGGGTGCAAGCGGGGTCGCACCGATCCCCAGATACTCCCGCCACGCACCGAGCATGGCGTCATCGGCGTCGGCCGTGCCGGCCGCGATCGCCGCGAGGCACCGCTCGGTCTCGGCGAGGACGCGTGCCCGGGACGCCTCCAGGTGGTGCACGAGCTCCGGCAGGTTCGCGAGCTGGATGTCGGGCCGACCCTTGGCGACGAGCCTCGCGTTCTCCCAGCGCACGAGGTCGCCCGCGTCGCCGTCACCCGCGGTCGTCGCGACGAGAAACAGCGTGTGATCGCGGTCGCCGTCGAGCCTGACGCGGATCTCCTGCCGCGCGACCAGCGGCGTCACCGGCTCCTGCCAGGCCTTCGGTCCGTTCAGCTTGCCGATGTGGCCGATCGTCGTGAATCGCCACAGCGCCTTCTGCCACGGCTCGATGTCGGCGGCCGTGAGCATGCCCGCGGCGAACCTCGCACGCAGCGGGTCGAGGAGCGGCGACGGAGGGCCCGACGTCAGCGCCTTGCGCAGGATGGCGAGGTACTTCGGGCTCAGACCGGCCGGGTCACCGCGCCCCTGCAGCGCGTCGAGGTAGCGATCGAGCGGGATCGCGCCCCCTTCGCTCTTGACCTTGCCGGTGCCCCCGACCTCGTTGACGACCTCGGTGGCGACCGTGGAGCGGGCGTAGAAGGCTCGGATGCGTGCCAAGGCCTCGTCGGTCCAATCCTGCGGCGAGTCGCTCGCCGAAAACCGCACGCCCTCCGGCAGGAGGACGCAGTGCCGCGCGACCTCCTTCGCCGCATCGAGGTATTTCTGCAGCAGGGCGGGCGACATCACGAGGGCGGCGCCCGTGTTCGTGAAGCCCTCGCCGGCCGCCCCGTCGGCGGGAAACTCGCTCGCCACGTCGAGGGTGTCCACGCCGGTGAGATCCTGGATCGTGGCGGTGTACTCGCGGTTCGACAGTCGGCGCAGGACCACGGGCCCCGGGTCGCCGGCGCCTGCGAGCGCGACCTCGTCGAGCATCCCGCGAATCCACGCGGCGAGGGTGGTCGCGTGCTCCGGCGCGAGCGGCCGCGCCTCCGCCGGTGGCATCTCGCCCGATGTCACCTGTTCGAGAACCTGCTGCCAGGTCGCGGCATCCGCCCGGACGGCCCCGATGTCCGTGAATCGCTCGAGATCGAGTTCGCCGGCCTGCTTCTCGGCCGAGTGGCAGGCAAGGCAGTGGTCGCGCAGGAGGGGCAGGATCGCGTGTGCGAACGTGTCGGCGCCGCGTTCCGCCGCACGTGACGGTCCCATGAGCCCCGGCAGACACGCGAGGACGGCGACGACGACCCCTGCGCGGGCCCGCGTGGGCATGCGCGTCAGGCGCGGCATCCGCGGCTGGCGGTTCACGCGAGCACCCCCTTCACGATCGTGGCACGAAGACCGGTGAACCCGTCGTCCCCTCCGGCATGACTCCATGCAGGGGCGCCCAGCGCACGAGCCCTCCCGCGTGCTCGGCGGCAGCCTCGCGTGCCCGTGTGGCATCGCCCCCCGCGAGCGCATCGACGAGCAGGCAGTGCGAGCGTACGGTCTCGGCGAGCGTGTCGGACGTGATCGCCTCTCGCGCCCGATGCAGCGAACCGAGCCACAGCTCCAGCTGCGAGTGGATCGAACGCCACGTCGTGATGAGCCGCCGCCGCCCGGAGGCCTCCATGACCGCGTCGTGGAACGCCAGGTCCAGCCGGCTGACATCCGTGAGCGTCCTCGAGGCTTCCATCTTCACGATGTTCCGCTCGAGCGTCCTCCGGAGGCGGTCATCGAAGCAGGCCGCAACGTGGGCTGCGGCGGCGGACTCGAGCGCGACGCGCACGATCGAGATGTCCGCGAAGTCGGCCGCGCTCATCGTGACGACCCGCGAGCGACCGACGGCGTCGAAAACGACGAGCCCCTCACGTTCCAACTGCCGCAGGGCCTCCCGCACCGGTCCACGGCTGACGCCCTGCTCGACCGCGAGCGACGGCTCGCTCAGCTTGGAGCCGGCAGGCCGCGTGCCGGTCACGATCTCGCGCCGCAACCGATCCGCCACCTCGGCGACGAGCGTCGATCG
>JBJTBO010000024.1:0-6116 GCA_046091445.1 Planctomycetaceae bacterium
CTTCTTCTGCGTGGGTCGCTCGGGTCGCGCCCGCATGCTGGCCACGGATACCGGCCGGCGTCAGGCCTTCCTCGACGCGAATCTCCTCGCCGCCGTCGAGATCTCGCAGGCCGCCGCCGACGACCTCGCCGCCGCGCGGGGCCATCTGGTCTTCATCGGCAGCCTCGCCGGGAAGATCGTGATGCCCTTCATGGGGCCCTACTCGGTGGCGAAGGCGGCGCTGGCGGCCTACGCCGACGCCCTGCGGCTGGAACTCGCGCCGCGCGGCGTGCACGTTCTGCTCGTCTCACCGGGCCCGATTCGCCGAGCCGACGACGATCCCGCCGCCGCCGAGGCGGTGAACCGGTACGCCGACGAGGCGGCGGCGGCCGGCCTGCCTCCCGAGGCGACCGCGCCGGGCGGCACCACGAGCCTCGCCCCGCTCGACCCGGACGCGCTCGCGCGGCGCGTGCACACGGCCAGCCGGCGTGGCACGGCCGAACTCGTCGTGCCCCGCGCGCCCGGCCTGCTCGCCGGGCTCATCGAGTGGTTTCCCGACGCCGGGCGTCGCCTGCTCGCGTGGAAGGTGCGTCGTCGCGGCTGACGCGGCCGACCGTCACGCGGGACGGGTCGGCTGGGCGGCCACCGCCTCGATCGCGCGCCGCAAGGCCGCGAGCCGCACGGGATCGACGAGTTTGCCACCGCTTGAGTCCGTGACGTGGAAGACGTCGACGACCTGGTCGAGGTAGGTGCCGATCCGCGCGGCCTGCACCGAGAGTCCGGCCTCGAAGATCGCCTTGGCGATCCGGAAGAGCAGGCCCGCGGAGTCGTGGGCGAACACCTCGAGGATCGTCGCCTGACGTGACGACTCGTTGTCGACCGTCACACGGACAGGGTGAATGGCGGCCGGGGCGGTCTGGGGCGCGAACGGGTTCCAGCGCCGCGTGAAGTCGGGCGACCGGTCCGCCGTGATCGCCGCCGTGATCGCCGCCGCGATGTCGGCGAGCCGCTCGGCCGTCGGCTCCCCGGCGAAATCGGGATCGATCACCGTGAAGTGGTCGAGCACGAGGCCGCCCTCGAGCGTGTGGATGCCGGCGGCGAGGATCTCCAGCCGCTCCCCCGACAGCGCCCCGGCAACCCGGTGGAACACCCCCGGAACGACGTCCTCGCGGGCCCCGACCGTGACGGCGACGGTGCCGGTCTCGGGCTGCCAGCGGGTGAGCGTGAAGACCCCCTCGGTGGGCAGCCGCACGAGGCGTCCGAGCTCCTCGACGATGCGGGCGGCAGGGGTTTCGTGGAGGTAGGAGGCGGGAAGGCGCTTCGCGAGCCTGACGACGGGATCGGCGGAGTCGCGCTCGGCGAGGAGGGCCGCTAGCGCGCTGCGCGTTCGCTCGGCCGACCGCGACGGACCCTCGCCGTCGAGATAGGCGAGGGTCCGTTCGTAGAGGCTGCCGAGGATGTCGGCCTTCCATCGCGTCCATGTCCCGGGCCCGACCGCCTCCATGTCGGCGGCCGTGAGCAGCGACAGCATCCGCAGCGTCTCGGGAGAACCGACGTCGCAGGCGAAGCGCACGACGAGGCTCTCGTCCCCCGTATCGCGACGAAACGCGAGGTGCGCCATCGTCAAATGCTTGAGAACGAGCCCCTCGATCAGCTCACCCTCGTCGGCACCCAGGCCGAGCCGTGCCGCCGTGTCACGCGCGATCACCGCGCCGACCTCGCTGTGGTCCTGGGGAAATCCCTTCCCCAGGTCGTGGAACAGGAGCGCGAGCAGGAGCGGCCGGCGACGGGTGAGCTCCCGCCACGTCCGTCCGAGCCACGCGTCGTCCCGGGCGAACGTCGTAGCCCGTTCGACGGCGAGGATGCAGTGCTCGTCCACCGTGTACTTGTGGTAGTTGTTGAACTGCAACAGATGGCGGGCGTGGGCGAACCCGGGCACGAGGATCTCGAGGACGCCCACGTCGTGGAGCTGCCGCTGCGCGTCCCCGAGGCCGTCGGTGCGCTCGAAGAGTCCGTGACACGCCGCGACCGCCGGAGCGTCGGGCTCCGTGGGCAGGGCGGGCACGGCCTCGCGCACGGCCTCCCACACGACCGGATCGATCGGCAGCGCGTGGAGCATCGACAGCTCCACGAGGCGGATGATCGCGCTCGTGCTCGACACGATCCGCGGGACGGCGCCCGACACCGCGCCCACGTGGAAGGGGCCGACGCGATACAGGCCGTCGACCACGTTCCCGAGCACGCCCGATGCGATCCGCCGCAGCGGTCCCGGCCCGCGCAGCCCGCGGAGCATGGCGTCGCGCACCTGCGCGACCCGCCGCGTGTGGCCGAAATACTCGCGCATGAACCGCTCCACGCCGAGCAGGCCGTCCTGGCTCGGCACGGCGCGGCCCTGGGCGATCCGCAGCTGCTCCGCCCGCGTGAGGTCGTCGTTGGCCTTGCCCGCCGCGAGGTGCAGGTCGATGCGCACGCGGGTGAGGAACTCCGCCGCATCGCGCAGGCTTTCCGCGTCGCGGGGGGACAGGCCGCCGAGCAGCGCGAGGTCGGCGGGCGATTCGGCGCCGTGCGTCACGCGCCCCAGCCAGCGCACGAGCTGGATGTCACGCAGGCCGCCCGGGGAGCGTTTGACGTTCGGCTGCAGGAGCGACACCGTGTGGCCGAACCGGTCCGCCTCCTCCTCACGCGCCGCCGCGAGCCGCTCGACCGTGGCGCGCTGCTGCCTGCGCATCAGCGAGCGCAGCCGCACGTCGAGGCCGGCGACCAGGTCGGCACGGCCGGCGAGCAGCCGCATGTCGAAGAGCGCGGAAAGGATCGTCGCGTCCTCGCGGGCGAGCCGCGCCGCCTCGGACGGCGTGCGGACGCTCTGGCCCACCTCGAGCCCGCAGTCGTAGAGGTCCCGCAGGATCGCCGATGCCATCCGCGACACGGCGACCGGTGCGGACGCGTCGTGCAGCAGCATGAGGTCGATGTCGGAGTAGGGCGCCATCTCGCGGCGACCGAAGCCTCCCACGGCCACGAGCGCCACGGCGCGTCGCACGCCGGCGGCCGTCTCCTCCCCGAGGTCGTCGATCGCGGCGGACCAGATGTCGAGCACCACCCGCTCGAACAGCTCCGTCGCGAGGCCGCCCGTGGCCATGCCGGGCGCACCGGCCGCGTGCTGGGCGGCGACGCGCGTGCGCAGGGCCACCACGCCCGCCGCCGCCGCCGAGACGGCGGGACGAATCGTCGCCGCCCCGGCCAGCCCGTTCATGTCGGTATCCACTGGTCGTCGGACACGCCGCCGCGGTGGTTCGCCACGCGGGCGAGCACGAAGAGCAGATCACCGAGCCGGTTGAGGTATTCGATGGCGTTCGCCGGGATCGTGTCGCCGACCTCGGCGGCAAGCGTGACCACGCGACGCTCCGCGCGCCTGCAGACCGTCCGCGCGACGTGGAGCGCCGCAGCGAGCGCGGTGCCTGCCGGCAGGATGAAGTGCGTCAGCGGCGCGAGCTCCGCTTCGAGCGCGTCGATCTCCGCCTCGAGGACGGTCACGTGCGCCGCCGTGATCCGCTCGTCCACGGATCGCCCGGGCGCGGGAGGCGTCGCGAGCTGCGCACCGAGTTCGAAGAGATCGGCCTGGACGCGTCGCAGGAGCGGATCGAACGCGGCGGCCACGGCCAGCGAGCGGGCGACGCCGAGCTGGCTGTTGAGCTCGTCCACCGTGCCGAAGGCTTCGATGCGGGCATGGTCCTTGCGCACCCGTGGCCCACCGAAGAGCCCGGTCTCGCCCGCGTCCCCCGTCTTCGTATAGATCTTCATCAGTCTGCTCATCTCCTCGGTCCGCCGGTGGACTTCGCCGCGGGCTATACTCCGCGGCATGACGAATTCCTGCAAGCCGCGCCGCGCGCGTCCGTCGTGTCGCGAAGAAGCCGCGTCCGCCCGCCGCGTCGTGGGCCGCGAGACCCGCGGTGGAATCCGCATGGCGTGCCGGACCGCGATCCTCGTCACGGCGGCGTGGCACATCGACTGCGGCACGGACCGCGGCAGCCTCCGCGCGGCCGACGTCCCGGGCACGTCCGCCGCGTCCCCGGCGGCCGAGACGCTCTCGCCGGCGGAGGCACGGTTCCTCGCGCCCCCGGTACAGGTCACCGCCGGCATGCCGAAGGCGGGCGAGGGCTACTTTCGCCCGGATGCCCGGCAGATCTGCTTTCAGGCCGTGCCGAATGGCTATCCCTTCTATCAGATCTTCGTGCAGGGCTTCGATCCGTCCGCGCTCGACGCGAACGTGAACGCCGCGGGAACACGCCCCGCGGAGCCGCGGCGCATCAGTCCGGGACGCGGCCGCACGACCTGCGCCTGGTTCTCGCCGGACGGCGGCCGGCTCCTCTTCGCATCGAGCCACCTCGATCCGGATCTCGCAGGGACGGAGGAGGCCGCGAGACGGCAGGCCGAGGGGGACGCACGAAGCGGTCGACGCCGGCGCTATCAGTGGGACTTCGACCCTCACATGGAGCTCTTTGCCGCCGACGTGCGTGGCGACGGCATGCTGACGCGACTGACCGACAGCCCCGGGTACGACGCCGAATGCTCATACTCGCCGGATGGCACGGCGATCCTCTTCGTGAGTGATCGCGACGGCGACCCGGACATCTACGCGATGAACGCGGATGGCTCCGGAGTACGCCAGCTCGGCAATCAGCCCGGCTACGACGGCGGGCCTTTCTTCTCCCCCGACGGCGGCTGGATCACGTATCGCACCGATCGCGTGGAGAAGGACCTGCTGCAGATCCATGTGATGCGGGCCGACGGCAGTGGCGACACGGCGGTCACGGCCGGTGCCGGCGTGCGCTGGGCGCCGTACTGGCATCCGACCCGGCCGTGGCTGATCTGGACCGGAGCCGATCACTCCGACCCCACGAAGAGGCCGAACTACGACCTGTGGATCATCCGGTACGACACGTCTGAGGAGCAGCTGCGGTGGTCGAAGCCGCTGCGGCTCACCGATCATGCCTCGGCGGACGTGCTGCCGGTGTTCTCGCCCGACGGCCGGATTCTCATGTGGACGTCGGGCCGCGGTGCGGACGGCGGCGGTCGAGGTGGAGCGAGCCAGCTGTGGGCGAGCCGCGTCGACATCGACCGTCTCGCAGCGGCACTCGACGCCCTGCCGCTGGACACTCGACCCGTGGGCGAGACCACCGATGCGCCCTGACGCACCCGCTGCGGGATCGGGGCCCGGGGACGCGCCCCCGCCGGCACCGCGGGACTCCTGCGGCCCCATCGCGATGATCGGCGGCGGCCGGATGGCCCTGGCGCTCGCCGAGGGCTTTTGTCGGACGGGACGGACGACGGGGGACCGCGTGACCGTGTGCGACCCCGATGCCGTCGCCCGCGAACGGCTCGCGGCGGCCGTGCCGGGCGTCCGCTTCGTGTCGACACCCGCGGCGGCCGCCGCGGCGGCCCGCATCGTCTTTCTCGCCGTCAAGCCGCAGCAGGCCACGGAGGCGTGTCGTGACGCCAGGCTCGGGCTGCGGGCCGACACGACGATCGTCTCGATCGTCGCCGGCCTGACGACCGATTCACTCGGCGCGCTGCTCGGTTCCCAGCGGATCATCCGCGTCATGCCGAACACACCGTGCCTCGTCGGACAGGGCGTCTCGGCCTGGAGCGCGACGCCGGAGGTGCCGGCTGCGGATCGTCACGAGATCGTGCGGCTGCTGGCCTCCGTCGGACACGTGCACGAGGTCGACGAGTCACTCATGGATGCGGTCACCGGACTCTCCGGGTCGGGCCCCGGCTTCGTCGCACGCTTCGTCGAGGCGCTGACGGCAGGCGGGGTCGCAGCCGGACTGCCGCCACCGCTGGCGCTTTCTCTTGCCGTGCAGACCGTCGCGGGCACCGGCGCCCTGCTCGAGCGCACCGGAGAGGAGCCGGCCGTGGTCCGCGGACGCGTGACCAGTCCCGGAGGCACCACGCTGGCGGGCTTGGCGCTGATGGACGCTCGCGGGGTGCCCGAGGCGATCACCGCGGCGGTCGTGGCGGCCGCCGCCCGTGCGCGTGAACTCGGTGCCGCGCCTCGTCACGCCACGGCGTGACGACCGCACCGGCCCCGCGCCGCACGCGAGGCCTGGCGACATGAGCGGCGCGCGTTGAACCGGCGG
>JBJTBO010000025.1:0-2319 GCA_046091445.1 Planctomycetaceae bacterium
TCGTGGCGTACGGCTCCATGCGTGCGTCCGCGGCCTCACACCCCCCGCGCGAGCACCGCGCCGCCGCTCGGTCGAGCCGCTCGCGCACGCCCGGAATGAGCCGCGCGGCGTTGCCGTGGTAGATCGCCTGCAGCACCTCGTCCGGCAGGCCCACGCCGTAGATATTCCAGAATCCCTGCGGCGGAAACGGGTTCTCCGCGTACGGGAAGTACTCGTCGAAGGTCTCGAGAAAGCGCCAGTAGAGCCGCAGCCGCGTCTCAGGCCATGGGCCGTCGGTCGCGAAGAGCACCCGGTCGGCATAGCGCGTGAGAAACCGCCTTGCTGTGTAGGGCTGGCGGCCGAGTTCGCTGATCCGCGAGGCGATGTCCACGTGGAGGTTCGGCCAGCGATCGAGCCATTCACCGAGGGTCGCCAGATCCTCGGCATCGTTCCCCATGTGCGCCGCGATGAAGGTCGTGCCGGGATGCCGCGCGACGACGCGGTTGCGGGCGTCGAGGAGCTCGTCGCGCCGCGGAAACGTCGGGCCGTGAAAGCTCCATTCCGGTCGGCGGTGCAGCTCCTCCCAGCGTTCGTTGCGCGCGTCGATCGGCTCGAAAAACGCCGACGGGTCGGCCGTGTGGATGAGCACGGGCAGGCCCAGTTCGCCGCACGCCCGCCAGATCGGATCCCACCGCTCGTCGTCGACGCGGATCACCGACCCGTCGCCGTTGCGATAGACGAGCCCGAAGTCCTTGAAGATTTTCACGCCGACGGCGCCGCGCCGCTTGGCATCGGCGAGCATGTCGGCGGCGACCCGGGGAAACTCCGGGCGCAGGCAGTCCCAGGTGGCCGGTTCGTCCACACGGCCGCGACCGCGCCAATCGATGTTGGCGAAGACGACGAACCGGTCACGATGCCGCTCCCCGAGCGAACGCAGATGGTCGTCGATCGCGTCGCCCCAGCCGCCGTCGAGGCTCACGCACACCGCGACGCCGTTGCGGTCCATCACCTCCACGTACTCCTCCCTCTTCTCGGCATCCCCCTTGAAGCGGATGCCGAAATGGGTGTGGACGTCGACCACCGGAAACCGCGCCCGCTCGATGAGGTGCCGCTCGACGCGCAGCCGCGGCTCCGGACGAAAGAGCCGGAGCACGAGATCCCGACCATCCCGACCGTCGAGGGGCGCGGCATCGGCCACCGGTGCGGCCGGAGCTCCGCCATCCCCGGGCGGTGCGGCCACGGCCGTCAGGCAGAGGAGGGAGACTGCCCACGGCAGACGACGGAAGAGGCGAAGAGGCATTGGCCGGGTGTCCCGTGCGAGAGCCGGAGTGTGGACTGCCCGGGCGGACGGCGGCAAGTTCGCGACCCCGGACACCTGTCGACGCTCGCCCGGAAGTCTCCGATACTCGGCCCGCGGTCAGGCGCGCGGCCGCTTCATGACCGCGCCGCATCCCCCGGGACACGACATCATGCCCCCTGCCCTCCTCCGTGTCATCGCACTCGCCGCGTCGGTCACGATCATGCCGTCGCAGCCCGCGGCCGCGGCGGACATGGTGCCGCGCGTCATCTTCGATACCGACATCACCGGTGACTGCGATGACGTGCTCGCCCTGGCGATGTGCCACACGCTCGCCGACCGTGACGCCTGCAGCCTGCTTGCGGTGACGATCTCGAAGGACAACCCGCTCACCGGGCCGTTCGTGGACGCCGTCAATACGTTCTACGGCCGGCCCGATCTTCCGATCGGCGTGACGCGCGATCCCGACGCCCAGCGTCGCGAGAGCCGGTATCTGTCGGTCGTCGAGACGGGGGCCTACCCCCACGACCTGCGTTCGAACGACAAGGCCGAGGAGGCGGTGACGCTCCTGCGGCGCGTGCTCGCGGCGGAGGCCGACGGCAGCGTGACGATCATCAGCGTCGGGACCGCGACGAACCTCGCCGGCCTGCTGCGCTCAGCACCGGACACCGCATCGCCCCTCGCGGGGCCCGAGCTCGTGCGTCGCAAGGTCGCGCTGCTCGGCATCATGGCCGGATCGTTCACCACATCCCCCGGCGGCAAGCCCCACCTCGAGGCCAACGTCATCAACCATGTGGCCGCGATGCGCTTCGTCGCGGACGAGTGGCCGGACGAGGTGCCGATCCACTGGAGTGGCTTCGAGATCGGCATGGCGCTCCCCTACCCCCGCGCGAGCATCGCCCACGACTACGGCTACGCGCCCCGCCACATCGTGCGCGAGGCCTACCTCGCCCACTCAGGCCCCGCTCATGACCGGCCGTGCTGGGATCAGAGCAGCGTGCTCGACGCGGTGTTTCCCGCTCGCGGCTATTTCAGCCTGTCTC
>JBJTBO010000026.1:0-7665 GCA_046091445.1 Planctomycetaceae bacterium
GTCGTCAGCAGTCGCGGCAGGGGCAGGCAGACCGATTGCGCGGACGCGGTGCCCGCATGCGCGATCAGGCCGATCAAGAGCGGGCCGATCAGGAGCGGGCCGATCAGGAGCGGGGTGCGGGCGCCGCGGGCGGGATCGGCGGCGAGCGGTGGGCGCTGCATGGTGTCTCCTCGGAATCGGGACTCGCATGGGGCCTTGTGAGGGCGGAGGTGAGGCCCGCCGTCATGTCGGCCCGACTGATCGGTGCGTCGTTCGGTCAGTGATTGAAGAGGAATTCCTTCGTGTTGACGATCGCCCAGACGAGATCCTCCCACGCCTGCCGCGACGCTCCCGAGCCGTTCACGAATGCCTCCGCCACGAGCAGTTCATCCATGCCCGGCTCCCGCGCGAGTGCGGCCAGGTACAGCTCGTGAATCTTCTCGGACTGTGGCCGCGAGTCGGCGGCCAGGCGGGCGGCGCGTCCCTGCGGGCTGGCCAGCTTCTGCTTGAGGTCGGCGGCGTTCATGAGGTGCAGGCTCTGGGCCAGGCTCGCCGAGTGCGATCGCTCGCACTCGCACGCACTGGTGTTCGCGGGGCGTCCGAAGACCCGCAGGAACGGCGACGACGCGGTGTAGCTGGCGTCGGGCAGACCCACCGCCGGGGTTCCGGCCGGCAGGTTCGCGAACGATGTCGTCGTCTCGCACACCCGATCGATGGCGTCGAGCAGGACCTCCGCGGAGAGCCGCCGGGGAATGGCATGCGACACGTTGTGAAGATCCCCCGCATTGGCATCGATCGGTCCGGCGGCCTGGTAGGCCCTCGACGTGAGGATGAGCCGCACGAGCCCCTTGAGGTCGAACCCCGAGGCGATGAAGTGCTCCCGCAGCGCGGCGAGCAGCGCGGGATTGCTGGCGGGATTCGTCTCGCGGATGTCGTCCTCGGGCTCGACGAGCCCCTGGCCGAAGAAGTGCTTCCAGTACCGGTTGACGAGCGCCGTCGCGAAGAAGGGGTTGTCCCGGGACGCCATCCAGTCGGCGAGCTTCAGCCGCGGGTCCTCGTCGGCCGTGATCTCCCCCACGCCGGTACCGAGGGCCACCGGCCGCACCGTGACGCCGCTGCGTGGATTGGCAAATCCGGCCTCGCCGCGCAGGTGGAAGATGAGGTCCTGACCGCGGACGCCCGAGAAGCTGCGGCCGACCCGCGAGAAGAACGCGGTCATGCCGTAGTAGTCGTCCTGGGACCAGCGATCGAACGGATGGTTGTGGCACTGGGCGCACTGCATCCGCACTCCGAGGAACAGCTGCGAGATGTCCTCGATCTGCTCCTTGGGGTCGGTCACCCGCTTGTACCACGCCACCGGCGGATTGCCGACGACGTCGCCGGTGGCACCGAGCAGCTCGCGGACGAATCGGTCGTACGGCTTGTTGGCCAGGAGCCCGTCGCGAATCCATGCGTGAAAGGCGAAGTTGGGCACGACGTCGGTGGCGTCGTCGCGCCGATTCTTGAGGAGCGCCGTCCACTTGTTGGCGAAGTGGTCGGCATAGCCCGGGCTCGCGAGCAGGGACTCGACGAGTCGGTCGCGCTTGTCGGCCGCCGTGTCGGCGAGAAAGGCCCGCACCGTCTCGAGGCGCGGCAGGGCTCCGGTGGTGTCGAGCGTCGCCCGGCGGATGAACGTCGCGTCGTCGCACTCGGAAGACGGCGGAATCCCGAGGCGGGCGAGATTCTCGAAGACGTGGCGATCGATCAGCGTGCGGGGCTCGGGCACGGCCACGGCGGGCCCCGCCGGGATGCTCACGGTCGACGCGGAGACGAGTCCCTGGTAGCGGACCATGACCGCCGCCCGTCCGGCGACGTGCTGCACGTGCCCCCGACCCGAGCCATCCACCTCGAGCCGGCCGCGGTCGCTCGGCTCGAAGAGCGCAGTCGACGTCACGTCGCGATGGCTGCCGTCGGAGGAGTGGGCCGTCACGCGACCCCCGAACGAGCCCCCCATCCCGACGACCTGCTCGGCCGGCTCCACCTCGAGCCGCACGATGGACGGTTCCGCGGGCAGTTCCCGCCGGGCGCCCTCGGCGATCCAGCGACGGAGAAGCGCTTCGTCCGATGAGCCGGGCACGATCCGCACGCCGCCCCGATGCGGCACGCGTCCGGTGGCCTTCAAGAGGACGAGGCTCTCGTCGGGCGCGGCCACGGCCACGCGTCGGCCCCGCGACTCGTTGACCATGTGCTCGTAGTCATCCCCGGGCTCGAATCCCAGCAGCGAGAGACGAAACCCGTTCTGCCCGACGATCGCCTTGGCGTGGCATGCGCCGGCGTTGCACCCGGCCTTCGTCAGGAGCGGAACGACGTCGTTGCGGAAACTCACCGGTGCCGGGGCGTTCGGCGGCGGGGAGCCGGTATCGGCGGCCGGGGCCACGCGGGAGACGAGGGCCAGGGCCATCGCGGCGACGACGCGACGTCGAGTGGACCGCTGCATCGTCACCTCCGCGTCCGGGAGCGGGCCTCGAACGAAGGACGCCAAAGAGGCCGGACACACGAAATCTCTAGCATAAAACTCGGTATCAGGGGCGGCAAACCATGAGCCCGCTCGTGGCACGACTATCGGCGTGGCTGCCGCAACGCGTTTTCTGACAACGACTTCCGGCGCTCCATGCGAGGTCGGCGCGGGCCCTCTCAGCGGATCTTCGCATCGGGAAGGCCCTGACCGATCCCCTCGTCGAGCGGCATGCGGTCGGTGTCCGCCGTCAGGCCATGGGTGGCGAGCAGGTCTGCCAGCCGGCGCTCGAGTTCGCCGCGGGTGGCGGCGTGGTCCGGTTCCGCAGCCAGATTCACGAGCTCCCCCGGATCCGTCTCCAGGTCGTAGAGCTCCGGCCGGTGCCGGTCGGGCGACCCGTCACCGTGCGGATAGCGGATGAGCTTCCAGCGTTCGGTGCGGATGCCGCGGATGTTGGGGGTGTAGGGGAACTGCTTTTCGTAGTTGTATTCGTAGAGCCACGCCGAGCGCCAGCCGGGGTCGCCGTCGGTGCACAGCCGGCGGAACGATCTCCCGTCGACGCCATCGATCGCCTGGGCCGAGCAGAGGTCGAGGATGCTCGGAGCGACCTCCTCGGTGAGCACCTGCGAGTCGATCACGCGTCCGCGCGGCAGGCCGGGGCCGCGGGCGATCATCGGGATGCGGATGCTCGGCTCGTGCATCGTGCGCTTGTCGACCATGCCGTGCTCCCCCTCGAGGAGTCCGTTGTCACCCATGAACACCACGAGCGTGTCCTCGAGCTGCCCGGTCGTGCGGAGGAAGTCGAGGAGCCGACCCATGCTGTCGTCGACCGAGAGGATCGTGCCCCAGTACGCCCGGACCATCCGCTCGAAATCCACGACCGCCTCGGGCCGCGGGTCGGGAAACGTCTTCCGCCATTCGAACAGCGGTCCGTAGATGCCGTGCCACGTCGTGAGACGCTCGCGGATCCAGTCGGGCTTGCCCTCGAGCCGGAAGGCGCTGTCGGGGTAGGGCACGCGCACACCGTCGAAGGCCCGCTCGTACTTCCATTCCGGAAAATAGAAGGAGTGGGGCGCCTTGTGGCCGAGGCACAGCGCCCACGGCGTGCCGGCAGGCCGTGACCGCAGCCAGTCGAGGCAGTAGTCGGTGACGACGGTCGTGTAATAGCCGGGAGGCGCCTCGCGGCGCTCACCGTTGACGTTCCATTCGTTGTCGAAGTAGGTGCCCTGGCCCTTGTGCGTGACGAACCAGTCGAAGCCGGGCCGCGGGGCGTCGTTGCCCTCGCCCATGTGCCACTTCCCCACGTAGGCCGTGGCGTACCCCGCGGCCCTCAGTCGGCCCGGCCAGTGCGGCAGCGTGCCGGGCAGTTCGGTGAAGTTGTCGCGCACGCCGTGTCGATGCGCGTAGAGGCCGGTGAGGATGCTGGCCCGGCTCGGCGAGCAGAGCGAGGTCGTGCAGAAGGCGGCGGTGAACCGCACGCCTTCCGCGGCGAGCGCGTCGAGGTGTGGCGTGCGCACGTGCTCGAAGCCGTAGCATCCCAGGGCGTCGGGACGCAGATCGTCGCAGAGCACGAAGAGGACGTTGGGCCGAGCGGCCGGTTCAGCACAGGCGGACGCCGCGACGCACAGCCAGCCGGCCAGCGCCACGACCGTTCGGACGACATGCCGCGAGGTCGTTGGCATGCGGATCGACTCCTCGAGGGTGCGGGGCGTCTCAGCCGCGGCCATGATCCGGACGGGCGAAGACGAGGCGACCGGCGGTCGTCTGGAGCGTGCTCGTCGCCACGACGTGCACCGTCCGGCCGATGCGGTCGCGGCCGTTTTCCACCACCACCATCGTGCCGTCGTCGAGGTAGCCCACGCCCTGGTCCGGTTCCTCCCCCTGGCGCACGAGCCGCACCGTCAGGGCATCGCCCGGCAGGTAGCTCGGCTTGAGCGCGAGCGCGACGTCGTTGAGGTTGATCGCCGACACGGCCCGGACCCCGGCGATCTTCGCGAGGTTGGCGTCGGTGGTGACGAGCCTTCCGCCGAGCCGCATCGCCACCGCGAGCACCCGGGATTCGAGCGGCGCGTCCGGATCGTCGTCCTCGTCGGGATCCACGACGTCGATCGAAACGGCGTGGTTCGCCCGCATGCGCGCGAGCACGTCGAGGCCCCGCCTTCCGCGGACCCGGCGCTGTTTGTCGGCCGAGTCGGCGGCGACCTGGAGTTCGTCGAGCACGAACGCCGGCAGGACGAATCGCGACTCGAAGACCCCCGCCTCGGCGAGGTCCGCGATCCGGCCGTCGATGACCGAGGTCGCGTCGAGCACGATCGGCCGCATGCCACGCACGTCCCGGGCGAACTCGACGAACGGGATGAGAAACCGGAAGTCTCCCTGGGTCTGCAGCAGCAGGCTCGTGGAGAGGTAGCACAGCACCGCGCCGAGGACGACGGGCAGCCACTGGCGGACCGGGTGCGAGGGCTGCAGGGGGAGCATCGGAGCGAGGGCGAGCATCGCGACATAGGCGAGAAAGACGCCCACCAGGAGGCCGAAATAGACCGCCGTGATCGTGGCGAGGTTCTTGCGGGGAACGGCGACGTCGAGCGCGATGACGACGAGCGGCAGGGCCAGCATGCCGCCGATGACACTCCACGGCACCCAGGAGCCCGCATCCTTGAGCGACGCCGACGTGAAGATCAGCACCGCGATGCCGGCCGACACCACGAGGAAGAGTGCGCGGAGGACGGCGAGGGCCATGGGCACGATCCCGGGAACGACGGGGGACTCTACCATGCCCCCGGGGCGCTGTCAGCCGACCTGCAGCCGTCGGGCATGGTCGTGTTCGAGGAATCGATCGGTCATGCCCGCGATGTAGTCGCCGACGCTGCGCGGCACGCCGAAGCGGTCGGCGCGGTCGCGATATCCGGCCGGGAGCGCCTCGGGATGCGCCCCGTACCAGTGGAAGAGGGACGTCAGCCGCTCCTGCGCCGGCACCCGGACGGCGAGCACCCGCGGGCTGCGATAGACGCGGTCGAAGAGGAACGCTTCCAGCTCGCGCTTGCCGGCCGCGAGGGCGGGCGCGTGGGAGACGAGCCGGCTGCCGGCGGGTCGCGGCCCGCCGGGGGCTCCCGCGGCGCGCACGCGGGCCACCGAGTCGATCCCCTCCATCTCGAGCGCCCGTCGCGTCCGTTCGATGAGGTCGGCGACCTGGAGATCGGCGATTTCGTGCAGCACCGCGGGCCGCCGCGCGGCGCGCTCGAGGCCGCCGTGCCGCGCGGTCACCCGCCCCGCCGCCTCGGCGACGAGCGGCAGCCGGAGGAGCTCGTCCATCGTGAGGAGCCCGAGTTCGACGGCGTCGTCGGCGTCGTGCGTGTCGTAGGCGATCGAGTCGGCCGCATCGACGACCTGCGTCTCGAGCAGCGGCGCCGGACCGCTGCCGTCCTTCTTCCGGCTGGCCTGGGCGTCGAGCACTTCCCGCGAGAGATTCAGGCCGGGGAACTCGGGGTAGCGGACCTCGAGGAACTCCATGATGCGCAGCGCCTGCGCATTGTGATTGAATCCGCCCTCCGCGCGGAGGAGCTCGGCCAGCGTGTCCTCACCCGCGTGGCCGAGGGGCGGATGGCCGATGTCGTGGGCCAGCGCGAGCGTCTCGACCAGATCCTCGTTGAGGCCCAGGGCCCGTGCGAGGGTGCGCGCGATGCTCGTCACCTCGAGCGTGTGCGTGAGCCGGCTGCGGTGGTAGTCGCCGTGATAGCCCGTGAAGACCTGCGTCTTGTGGGCCAGCCGCCGGAAGGCGGCGGAGTGGACGATCCGGTCGCGGTCCCGCTGGTAGGGGCTGCGGACCGGATGGGCCGGCTCGTCGTGGACGCGGCCGGCGGAGTCCGCGGCGTGCATCGCCCAGGGCGCGAGGGTGAGCGCCTCCCGTGCCCGCCAGTCGAGTGGCGGTGTCATGGCGGGGTGGCCCCCGCGGCCGTCAGCTGCTCCCACAACGCGTCGAGCGCCTGCGGCAGCACCCGCACTCCGGCGACGGTCGCCATGAAGTTGACGTCACCCGGCCAGCGCGGCACGACGTGCCAGTGGAGATGCCCCGGGCACCCTGCTCCGGCGACGCTCCCGAGATTGAGTCCGACGTTGAACCCCTGTGCCTGCATCGACGCGGTCATCACGGCGCACCAACGGGCGATGCGGTGCTGCAGGTCGAGCAGGGTGGCGGAGTCGAGCGGCGCGAGGCCCGCCTCGTGGTCGAGCGGTGCGACGAGCCGGTGGCCATTCGAGTAGGCGAAGCGGTTGCGAAGCACGACGGCGTGCGGCGTGCGCTCGAGCACGCCGAGTGCACGGTCATGCTCCGGCGCGGCGACGGCCGCCCGGCAGAGGAAGCACTCGGGCCGCGCGCCCGCCCGCCACGACGAGGGAGCGATCGTGACGGACGGTTCGCCCGATTCGCGGCCCTGCACGTAGCCGAGTCGCCACGGCGCCCACAGCCTCTCTCCATCCATGCTGTCATGCTACCCGATCGATCGCCGCCCGCCCCGCCGGCTCGCTCGGCATGCCGGCGGCCACGGACACGTCGCCGCGCCTCGGCTTTTGGCATGGCTCGGCGGCACCGCACGGTCCTATGATCGGCCGGTTGCGTGGGCGGTGCCCGGCGAGGCGAGCGCGTGGAATTCAAGGTCGAAACCGACGTCTTTTCCGGTCCGATGGACCTGCTGCTCTACCTCGTCAAGAAGCACGAGGTGGACGTGACCGAGGTGCCGATCGCGAAGATCGCGTCGGAATTCGTCGCGCACCTCGAGGTGCTCGACGCGCTGGCGATCGACCAGGTCGGCGACTTCGTCGATCTGGCGAGCGTGCTCCTGGACATCAAGGCGCGGGCCCTCGTGCCCAGACCGGAGGAGGACGTCGACGAGGCGGTCGAGCCGGCCCGCGAGGACCTCGTGCAGCGGCTCCTCGAGTATCGGCGGTACCGTGACGCGGCGGCCGTGCTCGAGGACCGCTCCCGTCTGTGGGATCTCCGCTTCACCCGTATCGCCCCCGACGTCGCGGCCGGACGCGAGCGGCAGGCGGAGGTGACGATCGCCGACGCGCACGCCTGGGACCTCGTCGGCGCGTTCGCCCGCGTGCTCGCTAAGCGGGAAAAGCGCCGGCCGCGACGTCGGGGGCGATCCGGGTGACGCGGAGATCCCACTGCCGGGAGCGCTCCTCGAGCACGG
>JBJTBO010000027.1:0-5150 GCA_046091445.1 Planctomycetaceae bacterium
GGTACGCGCTGCTTGCGAAGGTCGGTGTGCGCCACCTCACGCAGTACAACGCCCTCGGTCGCGACGAGCTGCTGCGACGCATCGGCCCCGAGACCGAGGAGGAGGCGGCCGCCATCCCCACCACGATGCCCTTCATCGTGATGATCGCCGACGAGATCGCGGACATGATGATGACGGCGGGCAAGGAGATCGAGGCTCACATCATCCGCCTCGCCCAGAAGAGCCGTGCCGTCGGCATCCACCTCATCCTCGCCACCCAGAAGCCGACGGTGGACGTCATCACCGGCCTCATCAAGAGCAACCTGCCGGCCCGCATCGCCTTCCAGGTGGCCAGCCGCACCGACAGCCGCGTCGTGCTCGACGAGATGGGGGCCGAGCGGCTCCTCGGCAACGGCGACATGCTCTTCCTGTCGCCGGGCACGAGCCAGATCCTCCGCGGCCAGGGCACGTTCTTGAGCGACGACGAGATCGGCCGCGTGATGGCCGCGATCGGCACGACCGAGCCGCAGTACGCCGCGGAGCTCGTCAACCTCCAGCCGGCCGGGGCCGCGGATGCGGCGGGCAAGCCCGGCGGCAGCCCGCGGGACAAGGACGACCTCTACGACGCGGCCGTCGAGGTCGTGATCCGCGAGGGTCGTGGCAGCGTCTCGCTCCTGCAGCGGGCGCTCGGCGTGGGGTACGGACGCGGCGCGCGACTCATCGACTTCATGGCGGAGGATGGCGTCGTCGGCCAGTACGCCGGGAGCCAGGCCCGCGAGGTGCTGCTCACCATGGAGCAGTGGGCCGCACGCAATGGCACCGCTCCCCTGCCCCCCGCTCCCGCCCCGCGGAAGCTCACGATCAAGCCCCATGTCGAGGCGGTGCCGGCACGGTCGACCGGCGTGATCGGCGATGGTCCTGACGATGAGGACGATGAAGACGAGGACGACGACGACCAGCACGCGTATGACGACGACGCGTTCGCCGAGGCCGAGGAAGACGAGGCGGCCGACGAACGTGACGAGGACGCCGACGAGTCGTGGGAGGACGAGGAGGACTCGGACGACGACGACTCGGATGACTCCGAGGACGACGACTCCGAGGACGACTGACGACCGGCTCTTCCCATCGCCACGTCGACGCGTGGGCCGGTCTTCAGTGCTGGTAGACGGCGTAGCCCGCCTCACGGAGTTCCTTCGCCCAGGCCTCTTCCGTCGCCACGGCGTCGGCCCAGGTCATCGCCGGAAAGTCGGCGAACAGGTCGGGTCGCAGCCGGATCGCATGACGGCGCACGAGCGGGCAGCCCTTATGGCCCCGCAGGTGGTTGGCGTAGCGGACGAGCGGATCGAGCCCCGTCGAGCCGACGTACAGACAGGTCTGACCGGGCTTCGTGTAGCGGTTCTGCCGAATGAAGCGGCGCTCGCGACGAACCGCTGGATCGAGTTCCACCACGTAGATGCGGTGGTGCAGGCGACGCGTGCGGCGGATCACTCGGCGGGAAGACGACATCGGCGGCCGGTACCCTCGACGGACAGGACCCAAGCGGCAGGGCCGAGGCTCGAGACCGTCCCAGTTCGGGACTCGTGACCGCCATTCAAGAGTGTTGCACACGCGGCGGCTGGAGGCGGCTCGCCGACGGCCGGGCAGACCGGAACCATTGCGGGCATGGCTCCCGCCGCGCTCACCCCGACTCGGGCAGGAACGTCGGGAACGCGATGCCGGTGCCCACGGGTGTCTCGCCCCGTGCCTGCGCGACGTGCAATTCCACGTTGCGGGCACCCCAGCCATAGGCCCGCTGCACGAGCCCGCGTGCCGTGGCGGGCGCGAGGAATACGATCGTACGGCCACGGAGCACGTCGAGCGCGCGCCAGGCGAGCGCAAGCGCCGTGGCCTCGTCGATCGCCACGCCCGGCCCGAGCATCGGGAACTCCGGCTGGTGGCTCGCCGCGAGAAACCCGGTCGGACGGCCGTGCGGGTCCTCCGCCAGCCACACGCGATAGCCCGAGTCGGCTGACAGGAGGAACTGGTGGTCGGGCAGTCGCCGGATGCCGGAGAGCACGTGCTCGAGATCGGCGAGCGGGGACGCGTCGGCCGGCACCGCGGCCCGCACCGACGAGGTACCGTCGGGTGGTGGGCCCGGCATTCCCGCCGCCGGCACATGCACCTCGAGATCCTGGTAGATCGTGCGGGGCGTGAAGCCGAGTCGGCTGTAGAGTGAGAACGAGTCGAGGTTGAGCAGACTCGACACGAGCCGCACCGGCCGGCCTGCTCGATCGGCCCGACCGAGCGCCTCCTCCATCATCGCGCGAGCCACGCCGCGGCCCGCGATGTCGGGGTCGGTGGCCACGATGCCGATCGCATGGTGCGTCTCGCGCGGATGCACGAAGCAGACGCCGACGAGCCGACCCGACGCGTCACGGGCGGCGATCTCCTCGCCCGGATCGAGGCGGCGATAGACCCGCGGAAAGATCCGGTAGGGCGTGGGGTCGGTGCCGAACCTGGCCCCCTGCCCCAGCCGGTTCTCGTACCACGCGTAGAGGGATCGCTGAAGGAGGGCTGCGACCCGGTCGTCGTCGGTCGCATCGAGGGTGCCAAGGACGGTTGTCATCGCAGCAGGTTCCGATCGCGCGCGATCTATGGCTGGATCGGCAGGATAGCTGCTTTTCCCGGTCGCGGTGACGCGGTAGGCTCCGGCCACGGAACGTTGGCAGACCCCGGGAGTGACGAGCATGTCGGGAGTTCCACGCAGGGCCATTGCGCTCGCAGCGCTAGGCATCGCCGCGACCATGTCCGCCCATGCACAGGAGAAGGCCGTGAAGCCATCCGCAGCGCCGCAGGTGCCGGCCGACGTCGCCGCCGCCGACCGCGTGTACGAACGTCGCACGGTCCGCATCGACGAGGGAGACCGCGCGGTCACCTTCGGCTGGCGGCTCCTGCGTCCGGCGTCGATCGAGCCGGGTCGCCGGTATCCCGTCGTGCTCTTCCTGCATGGCGCCGGGGAGCGGGGCGACGACAACGTGATGCAGCTCAAGTACCTCCCCACCTGGATGACCGAGCCGGCGAACCGCGAGAAATACCCCTGCTTCCTGATCGCACCCCAGTGTCGCACCGATGGTCGCTGGGCCGACGTGGCATGGGCGGCCCGCGAGAGCAGTCCGCAGGCGTCGTCACCGACGACCGACATGGCCGCGGCGATCGCGGCGCTCAACGCGGTGCTTGCCGCAGAGCCCGCGGATCCCACGCGGATCTATGTGACGGGCCTGTCGATGGGCGGCTTCGGCACCTGGGACCTCGCGGCCCGCACGCCCGAGCGTTTTGCGGCGATCCTCCCGATCTGTGGAGGTGGTGATGAGCGCACGGCCGCACGCATCGTGGCGCTCCCGACCTGGGTGGCCCATGGGGATGCCGACAAGGCCGTGGCGGTCGAACGTTCCCGCAGCATGGTGGCCGCACTGAAGGCGGCCGGGGGCATGCCCACCTACGTGGAGATGCCCGGTGTGGGGCACGACTCGTGGACGCCTACCTACCGCGACCCGGCCGCGCTCGACTGGCTCTTCGGCCAGCGTCGTCCCGCGTCGCGCTGACCGGACCCCGTGCGGATTCCTGCCATGCCGCTCGTCGATCTCTCCCATCCGCTCGTGCACGGGCAGCCGACCTTTCCGTCGGACCCGAAGCTCTCGATCGTGCCGCACGGGACGACCGCCACGCTGCGCTACAACATCAGCCAGGTGGTGATGTCGACGCACCAGGGCACCCATCTCGACGCCATGTACCACTTTGTGGACGACGGCCGGACGCTCGACCAGATGCCGCTCGAGTGGTTCTACGGGCCCGCGACGGTGCTGCGGATCCCCAAGGCCCCGCGCGAGGAGATCACCGCCGCCGACTTCCGGCCGCACGAGGCCCTGCTCGTGCGCGGCGCGAAGATCATCTATGAGACCGGCTGGCACCGGCACTTCGGCCGGGATGACTTCTTCACCGACTTTCCCTCGCTGACGCAGGAGGCCGCGCGCTACCTCGTGTCGCGCGGCATCCGCATGCTCGGCATGGACACGCCCACGCCCAGCCGCGACTGGTTCGAGGTGCACCACATCCTCCTCGGCAAGGACGCCGAGATCGTGGTGGTGGAGTCGCTCGCCAACCTCGACACCATCCCCGACCGGAGCTCCTTCATCGGCTTCCCGCTCACCTTCCCGGGCCGCGACGGCTCGCCGATCCGGGCGGTCGCCGTGGTGTGATGGAGGCCGCGTCCGCCGGCGGATCTCAGTCGGTGAGCGAGAAGGGGGTGAAGTTCGTGTGGACGTCGAAGTAGTCCTCCTGCTCGGCACGCTTGAGCCAGCCGACGATCAGGTAGGTCAGCGGCGTGAAGCAGACCTCGACGGCCACCTTCAGGAGCCAGTTGAAGAGCACCACGTTGACGATCGTCTCCGCCTCCCAGACGTTCGCGAAGGCGAGCGGATAGAAGATCGCGCTGTCGACGAACTGGCCGAGCGTGGTCGATCCGATCGTCCGCGTCCACAGCCAGCGGCCGCCGGTGAGCAGCTTCATCTTGGCGAGCACGAACGAGTTGACGAAGTCGCCCACCCAGAAGGCGAGGATCGACGCCGACACGATCCGCCAGCTGGCACCGAAGCAGATCTCGAGGGCGGGCTGGAGTCGCGCGTTGAAGGGCTCGGCCGGGTTCACCGGCATCGCGATCACGATCTGGCTCATGACGACGTAGAACAGCATCGCGCCGAAGCCGGCCCAGATCACCTTCCGGGCCCGCGCATAGCCATACACCTCGGTCAGCACGTCTCCGAAGATGTAGCTGATCGGGAAGAAGAGGTTGCCCACCCCGAAGACGAGCGAGACGCCGAAGACCGTCACCAGGCACGACTTGCCCGGACCGATCATGTTGGAGCAGAGCAGCACCGCGACGAACGCGGCCATGATCAGGTCGAAGTACCTGTAGTGCCGCGGGTTGCGGGTGTGTTCGGTCGTCATGGGCGGGATTGTGGAGACGGCGGTGGGGGGTGTGCAACAGCGCGACTGCCGGCCTGGACCGTCCCTCAGCGCCGGATGAAGAGCGTCTGGCCACTGCACGAGGCAAGCGCCGGACCCCAGCAGGCCTCGACGAGGCGGGCGACGTCGTCGGGCGCGAGCGTCTCGGCACTCGGAAAGTCGGGGAA
>JBJTBO010000028.1:0-5728 GCA_046091445.1 Planctomycetaceae bacterium
CCCGTCGGCTTCGTGAACATGGCGGTGGCCGGCACGCGACACGTAAATACAATACTGTGGCACTCCGGTCGCATGCAGAGCGGAGTCGAGGCGGGCTACAATCCGACAGAGATAGTGAGGTGACGTGAGTTGGCTTCCACACGCTGGACAGCGGTCCTGTCGCCTCGCCTTGCGTTGCTCGCCCTCCTAAATGTGGCTGTTCTATACCGCGGCCCATGAGCCCTCCCCTCACCGTGATTCTTCCGCACCGCGGCACTCGCCTCCAGCAGTTCTTGCCATGGCAACGAGACGCACTTCGCCGCCGCTTCTGCGACTGCTGACGTCGCCTGCCGGCGTGGCGGCGTGGGCCGTGTGTCCTGCGTGGGCTGTCTGTGTCGTGGCATCGTGTGCATGGAGTGTCGTGGCCCACGCGCAGCCGGCGGTGACGGGGGTGTCGCCAGGTGCGGTCGTTCCCGGCACGACGGTGGAACTGACGCTGCGGGGCAGCCAGCTCGACGAGCCGCTGGCGATCTGGACGAGCTTCCCCGCCACCATCTCGCTGCGTCCTCCAACGGCGGAGACGTCCGGAGGCACCGAGCGGCGGCTCGCGGTCACGCTGGCCAAAGACGTGCCTCTCGGGGTCGGGGGTATCGTCGTGGCGAATGCGGAGGGAATCGCCGATCCCGTGCTGCTGATGGTCGACGACCTGCCGAGCGTGGCCGAAGCAGGTGGAAACCAGAGTGCCGCGCGACCGCAGCCGGTGACGCCCCCCGTGGCAGTGGATGGCGTGGGTGACGGCTCGAGCTTCGACTCCTACGCGTTCCACGGTCGGGCCGGTGCGCGGATCGCGATCGAGGTCTACGCGGCGCGGCTGGGCCAGGAGTTCGACCCGGTCGTGCGGCTGCTCGATGCCGCGGGCAGGGAACTGGCCTGGGCAGACGACGACGCGGCGCTGGGCGCGGACTGCCGGCTGGCCGTCACCCTGCCGGCGACGGGCCCGTACGTCGTCGAGCTCCACGACACCGAGTTTCGCGCCGGCGGCCGGTATCGGCTGCGGATCGGCGACTTCCCGGTGGGCTTCACCGCCTATCCGCTCGGCGTGCAGGCGGGCACCACAGGCAGCGTGGCCGCGGCGGGCGCGGACGTCGCTGGCGTCGCCGTGCGGTCGCTGGCCGTGGCCGGCGATCGCGTCGGCGAGCCGCTCACGGTTGACATGCGGTATGACGGGGGCGTCGCGGCGGCGCTGACCACGATCGTCGCCGGCCGCGGCCCCGAGACGGTCGAAGCAGAACCCAACGACGCGCCGGCTCAGGCCACGAGCGTCTCGGTGCCGGGCGCCGCCAACGGCAGGTTCGATGCGGCGAAGGACGGCGACTGCTTCCGGTTCGCCGCGCAGGCCGGACAGCGGCTCGCCTTCCGTGCCTACTCGCGCAGCCTCGGATCACCGGCGCTCGTGAAGATGGCGGTACGGACGGCCGATGGAAAGACACTCGCGGAAAGCAAGGTCACCGAGGCCGACGAGGAGACGCTGGTCGTCGCCATCCCGGCCGACGGCTCCTACGTGCTGACGGCCCACGACCTGCTCAAGCGGGGTGGTGACGATATGACCTACCGCATCGCGATCGACGCCGCCCCGCCGTTCAGCCTGTCGCTCAAGCCCAGCACCAAGGGATTTGCCTCGATGCCCGTGCCGATGAGGCCCTGCCGCGCCGTCGCCGAGAACGGCGCCCTGGTGGTGGACGTGCGGCTGGCGCGGAACGGCTACGACGGCCCGGTCACCCTGTCGGTGGAAGGCCCGGGCGGGCCGTATCGAGTGTTTCACAACGTGATCGGTGAGAAGAAGTCGGCGGCGCGGATGATCGTGCTGCCGCCGGTGGGATCGAGGTGGGGGCAGATCTCGTTGGCCCGTGTCCGCGGCGCGGCGACGGTCGACGGCCAGCCGTTCGCCGCCGTGGCGAGCAGCATCGACCTGCTGCGGTACAACCGCCCCATGCTCGTGCAGCCGCCCGCGTCGCTCGACGGCCTGATCCCGCTCACCGTGGTCGCACCGGAGCCGCCGCTCTTCTTCGTCACGCTCGACACCGCGTCGGTCGACATGCCGATCGGCGAGCCGCAGGCGGAATTCAAGGTGCTGCTCGAACGGAAGGCCGACGCCTTCGACGAGCCGCTCGACGTGACGTTCCCGAATCCGCCGCCGGGCTTGAGCTTCGAGGTGCATCGGGAGGGTGACGGGCCGAACGTGCTCGGCAAGCGGCAGACGAAAGAGACCTACCGGGTGGTCGCGAAGGCGGCGAAGGGCACGCCCGCGGGCACGCACCGCGTGCAGGTGCTCGGCTATGGCGAGGTGGGCGGCCGGGGATTCGCGATGCTCTGCGGTGACCTGACCGTACGGGTTGTGCAGCCGCTGACGGTCACCGTGCGGCCCGCCGACGCGATCGCCTTCGGGCCACGGCAGAAGCTGCGGATCGGCATCACGCGGGCCTCGCTCGGCGGCGTGGTCGACAGGCAGCCGGTCGTGGTGCGGTGGAAGAACCTGCCCGCCGGCCTGACCGCGCCGTCGGAGGTGACGATCCCCGCCGACCAGGACTCGGCCGTCGTAGAACTCGTCGCCGGCCCTGACACCGCGACCGGCGTCTTCGCCGACCTCGCGGTCACGGCGACGACGACGGTGCAGGGCAAGGAGACGTCTGCAGAGAGCACGGGGCTCGGTGGCGAGGTTGTGAAATAGGCGGACGCGGACGGAGGCGGCGGGAAACACCCGGGCGAACGAGCATGCGTACCATCACGCGGCAAACCATCGCGTGGCAGACCATCGCGTGGCAGACCAGTACTGGGCGGACCATCGCGCGGTGGGGCACGCTGGCGCTCTGGTGGGCCTGCTTTCTGCTCGGAGCCCTAGTCTCGGCCGCGGCGTGGTGCCGGGCCGCCGAGCAGGTGGTGGCGTCGGACGGCATCCGGCTCGAGCAGGTGGTGGTCGGCACGCCTGCGCGGATCGAGGTGTTTCCCCCGGTGGTGCGGCTCTCCGGCGACCGCCAGCAGATGCAGCTGGTCGTCACCGGCCACTACGCCGACGGCGGTGTGCAGGACCTGACCCGCGCGAGCGGCTTCGCATCGTCGAGCCCGACGGTGGCCGTGGTCGATAACGCGGTGGTGCGGCCCCGGGCCGACGGCACGGCCGAGGTCGCGGTGTCCGTCGGCGGTCTGCGGGCGATCGTGCCGGTCGAGGTGACGGGGCAGGGCTCGCCGGAGAGGGTGGCGTTCGAGACGGGTGCCCTGGTCGCGTTGACCAAGAACGGCTGCAACAGCGGGGCCTGCCACGGCTCCCCGAGCGGCAAGGGCGGCTTCCGGCTCTCGCTGCGGGCGTTCGACCCGGCGCTCGACGAGCTGACGCTCATCCGCGAGGAATCGGGCCGCCGCATCAACCCGTTCGAGCCGGAGTCGAGCCTGCTTCTGGCCAAGCCGCTCATGAAGGTGTCGCACGGCGGCGGCGTGCAGCTGCACAAGACCGACCCGGCCTATCGCGTGCTGCGCGACTGGATCGCCGAGGGCTGCCGGCTCGATCCCCCCGACGCGCCGCGGGTGACGCGGCTCGAGGTGCATCCCCCCTCCGGCCGCGTGCTCGAACGCCCGGCCCACACGCAGCAGCTTTGCGTGCTCGCACACTTCGCTGACGGGGCGGTGCGGGACGTGACGCCGCTGGCCAGCTACTCGAGCTCCGACACGGGCGTCGCCGTCGTGGACGAGGCAGGCTTCGTCGTGGCCCGCGACCGCGGCGAGGCGGCGATCGTCGTCCGCTATCTCGAGCACGTGCAGACCTGCTCGCTCACCTTCGTGCGGGACATTCCGGGCTTCGCGTGGAGCCCGCCGACACCGGCCAACTTCATCGACGAGCACGTCTACGCGAAGCTCGAGAAGTTGCAGTTCGAGCCGTCGGGCAGGTGCACCGACGGGGAGTTCCTGCGGCGGGTGCACCTCGATCTCGTCGGCATCCTGCCGACCGTGGACGAGACCAGGGCCTTCCTCGCTGACACCGACCCCGGCAAGCGTGAACGGCTCGTCGAGACGCTGCTTGCGCGGCCCGAATTCGCCAAATTCTGGGCGCTTAAGTGGGGCGATCTGCTGCGGATGACATCGACCGCCGTCGGTGGCGACGGCGTCCACAAGTACCACCGGTGGGTGGAGCGGGCGATCGCCGACAACATGCCGTACGACCGGTTCGCCCGCGAGCTGCTCACGGCCAGCGGCAGCACGCTCGTGAACCCGCCCGCCAACTTCTACCGCACGACGGCCGACGCCAACGACTGCGTCGAGACGATATCCCAGGTCTTCCTCGGGTCACGTCTCCAGTGCGCGAAGTGCCACAACCACCCGTTCGAGCGCTGGACGCAGGACGACTACTACGGCATGGCGGCCGTGTTCAGCCGGGTGCAGAAGAAGAAGACGCTCCGCGCCAACGAGCTGGTCGTCTGGTCGGCGGCCACGGGCGATGTGACGCAGCCCCGTACCGGCAAGCGAATGAAGCCCTGGGCCCCCGGGGTGGGAGATCTCGAGGTCGGCGCGGAGGAAGACCGGCGCGACCCGTTCGTCGACTGGCTCACCGCGGCGGGCAATCCCTTTTTCGCCCGCGTCGAGGTGAACCGCATCTGGGCGCAGGTCTTCGGCCGCGGCCTCGTCGAGCCGATCGACGACTTCCGTGAATCGAATCCCGCTGCCAACGTCGCGCTGCTCGCTGCGCTGGCCCGCGACTTCGTCGCCCACGGCTTCGACCGCCGGCACGCGATCCGCACCATCCTCCGCAGTAACACCTACCAGGCCAGCTTCCTCGCCACGCCGCTCAATCAGGACGACGCGAAATACGCCTCGCACTACCAGCCCCGGCTGCTGACGGCGGAGCAGCTGCTCGATGCGATTTGCGGCGTCACCGACGTGCCGGAGACGTTCGGCCGGCTGCCGCCGGGCACGAAGGCCACGCAGGTGCCGTCCCCCGATCTCGCCGACAACGACTTCATGAAGGCCTTCGGCCAGCCCAACCGGCAGACGGTGTGCGCCTGCGAGCGCGGCACCGAGTCGAATGTCGGCATGGCCGTACAGTTCTTCAACGGGCCGCTCATCTCGGAGAAGGTCCGCTCCGATGACAACCGCTTCCGCCGGATGATCCGGGCCGGCGCGACCGATGCGGAGATTCTCGACGACCTCTACCTCGCCGCGGTCTGCCGGCCGCCGACGGCCTCGGAGATGGAGGCCAGCCTCAAGCACCTGGCCGGCAGGCCCGACCGGATTGCGGCGTTCGAGGACATCTGCTGGGCGCTCCTGAACACCAATGAATTCCTCTTTCAGCACTGATCGTCTGCGGTGCGCCGCTCGTCGGCCGGCCGACGCCCCGCCGCGGCGGCGGCCGGGCGTCGTCGCGCTCCGCGCCACGGTGGTGGCCGCGGTCTGCCCCACGGTCCGGGCGGAGCCCGTCAGCTTCCGCGGGCAGATTGCGCCGATCCTCGTTGATAACTGCCTCGCCTGCCATGGTCCGAAGAAGGCCGAGGGCGGCTACCGCGTGGACACGTTCACGGTGGCGATGGAGGCGGGTGATTCGCAGACACCCGGGTTCCTGCCGCGGGATCCCGCGGGCAGCGAGGCGTTTCGCCGCATCATCGCCACCGACGCCGACGAACGGATGCCGCTCGACGGCGATCCGCTCACCGCCGAGCAGGTGGCGGTGCTGAAACGCTGGATCGAGGAGGGGGCGGCCTACGAC
>JBJTBO010000029.1:0-9037 GCA_046091445.1 Planctomycetaceae bacterium
GCCGGCCGCGAGCGTCACGCGGTAGAGGTCGACGTCACGGCCACGAAAACGGCTGTCACCGATCTGGCCGGCGACCCGCACCTCGCCCGACGTGGCCGCGACGATCGATGCCTGGCGGATGGTGTCACCCACGTCGCCGACGACGGGTGCGGCGACCGTGGTCCACGAGTCGGTCGCCGACTCCTCGAGCACGCGGCCGTCCTCCGATACGAGTCCGCCCGCTTCGATGGCGAGCGTGTAGCGGCCGGGCGCCGTAGTCGCGCGTGCAAGTCCGGAGATGACCCAGCGAAGCCCGTCGCTGGAAGAGGCCTCGATCCCGTCGAGCGGCACCTCCGATCCGTCCCGCC
Source organism: Planctomycetaceae bacterium (assembly GCA_046091445.1). Taxonomy (GTDB): domain Bacteria; phylum Planctomycetota; class Planctomycetia; order Pirellulales; family UBA1268; genus QWPN01. The sequence goes on from JBJTBO010000029.1 coordinate 348, forward strand.
AGAGCGACAGGGCCGCCACGTCAAACACGTCCACGACGTCACTGAAGTCGATGAACACGGTATCCACGGCGGTGGTCCGCGGGTCGGGGTCGACGTCCACGACGTCGGCCGTCAGTGCCACCGAGGCCACGTCGATGGTGAGCACGTAGTCACCCGTGGTCGAGCCGAGCCTGCCACTGCCGGAGATGAGCGGGTCGTATCGGCGGTTGCCGAACGACGAGAGACCGATGAAATACGTGTCCGTCGCCGGGGCGATGAAGCCGAGCATGCTGTCGAGCGCTCCATCGGCGTCGTCATTCGCCGCCAGCTCCCAGCCAGACGAGTCGAAGAGCCGCAGATAGGAGTCGAGCCCCGATGCGAGCGATGCGGCATCCACGTCGACGGTGAGGACGTCACCGGCCGAGAGCGTGACGGCGAAGAGGTCGACGTCGCGTCGGCGATTCGGCCCGTCACCGATGAATCCGGTGTGCACGGAGATGCCGTCGGCCAGATCGACCACGACGGCCGAGGCGACCGAGTCGTTCGGCTCACCGGCGTCGCTCGGCGGAGGCGGCTCCGGCGCTGGCGTGGGCGGCGTCGGCTCCGGTATGGGATCGACCGGCGGTTCCGGATCGGCCGGAGGCTCGGGCTCCACCGGTGGCGTGCCGGTCCCGAGCGCCGTCAGTGCCGCGGCCACGTCGAGCAGGCCGCCCGTGGCCACCTTGCCGGCGAGGCCCGTCACACGCGTCGCGCTCGAGAGGATCGCCGCGCGGATCGCCGCGCCGGTCGCCTGCGGATTGGCCGCGGCGAGCAGCGCGACGGCGCCGGACACGTGCGGCGTCGCCATCGACGTGCCGCTGTACGAGGCGTAGCCGTTGCCGGGCACGGTGGAATAGATCGCGGCACCCGGGGCGGCGATGTCCACGCTCGTCGCCCCGTAATTCGAGAAGCTCGCGAGACGATTCGAGCGGTCGGTGGCGGCGACGGCGATCACCGCGGCGCTCGTATCGTTGGCGGGATAGGACGGAGTGACGTCGTTGTTGACGCCTTCGTTGCCCGCGGCGGCCACGAAGAGGATGCCCGCATCGCCGCCCGCCTGGATCGCCCGGCGGAGGGCCGCCGACGACCCGCCGCCCCCCCAGCTGGTGTTCGTCGCGACGACGTTGACCCCGAAGTCGCGGCGCATGCGGGTCGCGTAGTTGATGGCGGCGATGGCGTCGCTCGTCGATCCGCTGCCGTCGCTCCCGAGGAACTTGAGGGCCATGATCGACACGGCCCAGTTCACGCCCGTGACGCCCACGCCGTTGTTGCCCACGGCGCCGAGCGTGCCTGCGACGTGCGTGCCGTGCCCCTCGTCGTCGATGGGGTCGCCGTCGCCGTTCGCGAACTCCCAGCCGTGCACGTCGTCGACGAAACCGTTGCGATCGTCGTCGATGCCGTTGCCCGCAACCTCGCCAGGGTTGCGCCACATGTTCGCGGCGAGGTCGGCATGGCGGTAATCGACGCCCGTGTCGATCACCGCGACGACGACCGAGCGCGACCCGGTCGAGACATCCCAGGCCCGCGTGGCGTCGATGTCGGCGCCCGCGACCCCGCCGGACTGCCCGGTGTTGTCGAGGCCCCAGAGGCGTCCGAACGACGGATCATTGGGCATGGTGGCCGAGGCGATGATGACGTCCGGCTCGACCGACTCGACGCCGGCCGTGCGAGATGCCCAGGCGACCATGTCGTCCGCGGACGAGCCCGGCGCCGTGACGGCGAAGAAGCCTTCTCCAAGCGAACGGGACCGCCACGTGGTGGCCACGTCGAGGCCGGCCTCCGACAGGGCCGGCGCCGTGACGACCCACGTGTCGGCACGCACGTCCACGTCGCGACCACCCCATGAGAGACGGTGTGCGAGGGCGGAGGATGCCGACCCGAGGTCGGCCGTCAGCAGGGCCCGTGGCTCGAGCCGCTCCACGGCCGCAAATGCATGCCGGAAGCCGCGTCGCCGAGATCGACGACGCCACTGATCGCGTGCTGCGGGGAAGGTCATGGGGATGTCCATTCCAGCCGTTCGCCGCCCGTTCTTCGGACGTCCCTGCCGGCGGTGCTCCGGACGGACGAACGACCTTGCTGCCCCTGTCCCGAAGAATAAGCACGCGCGGGTCGGTCGGCAACAACGTGGACGGGCGTTTTCACGGTCAGAAAATGATTCCCCGCCCATCGTGTGCGTGCCGGCTGAGCGCCGGTCCGCCGGGTCGGTTGTCGCGTGAGCCGGAGCAGTCGGACACCTGGCACGCCGGCCACCGGGGCCCCGGGCGCTGCTGCAATTCCGAGGCACAGCCTGCCTCAATCACAGGCACGGCCTGCCTCGTCGAAGGCGACCGGGGGCTCGACGTCGCGAGCGCGGCGCACGGAGAAACGGTTTTTCCCAGCCGGGCAGATTCTGCACCCCGGCAAATTTCCTCCCGAAACGTTTGGCACCGAATGTGCAACCCAGTGCGTTGCAGGTGGTGCGACGTCGTGATACATAAACGCTCAGGGTCCTGTGAAACACTTGGGGAGTGTGCCATGGTGGGGCTTGGGGGCGTCCTCGGTCCGGGCTCGGTTGAGGTTGCCGGCACCCGCCGTTTGGTCCGGCATGGTTTTACGCTCGTCGAACTCCTCGTCGTCATCGCGATCATCGCGGTCCTGATCGGCCTCCTCCTGCCGGCGGTTCAAAGCGCCCGCGAAGCGGCCCGGCGCTCGTCATGCTCGAACAACATGAAGCAGCTCGGCGTGGGCGCGCTCACGTATGAGAGCGCGAACAAGGCGTTTCCGCCCGCAGGCAAGAGCTACGCCGTCTGCCAGGTCAACACGACCTACATTGGGGACCCCCAGATTCTCAACATGAGCGGCATGGTCCTCCTCCTGCCGGCCATGGAGCAGCAGGCGCTGCAGGACTCCGCGACCCTGGACGGCTCGTTCGCAGAGGTCGCGAGTTCCTCCCAGGTTCGGAACACGAGCGGTGCGCCGGCGGGCTCGTCGGCGAGCAACGGCAATGCACGCGTGCGACAGCAGCAGCTGCCGGCCTTCGTCTGCCCGAGCGCCACCGGATCCCGCACGACCAATTACGGGGCCGGAACGTACGCCAAGACGAACTACGACTTCGTGTGCGACCGCGCCAACGACTTCAACTGGTGCAACTACTGGCGGGTGAATCGGACCCACATCTTCGGTGAAAACAGCCGCACGACGTTCCAGATGATCGAGGACGGCTCGAGCAAGACATTTCTCTTCGCGGAGACGACGTCGAACGGCCGATGCAACGGCCCCGACAATGGCTGGGCCCATCGGGAGTGGGCGATGACCGGCATCGATCCGGGCATGAGCACGCTCAACAACTGGACCTACATCTCGACGTGGACGACGTGCGGGATTCCGGGCGGGCCGAATCCGCCGCTCGCCGGACGTCTCGGCGACTGGGGCCGCGCAGGCAGCCTGCATCCGGGGGGCGCCCAGTTCGTCATGGCGGACGGTTCGACGCGATTCGTGAACGAGTCGGCCTCGCAGACGGTCCTGAACCAACTGTCGAGGATGCGCGACGGCTTCGCGCCGTCACTCGACTGAGTCATTCCCCGATCGCAGCGGCCATGAGTGGGGCCTCGTCGATGAAACGGCATGTCAAACGCATCGCAGTGGGACCAGGCGGGCACGATCGTGCCCGGGGACGGTCTCGTCAGCCGCTCGCGGCCGCATTCATCGTGACGTGCTGTGCCGTCATCACGGCGGGCTGTGGCTCATCCGACGGCCTCGTGCCGGTGGCGGGCGTCGTGCAGCTCGACGGAGCGCCCCTCGACCGCACCGCCGTGACGTTCCTGCCCACGAGCGCAGGGGCCGGGCCGGGTGGCATGGCGATCACGGACGCCTCCGGTCGCTTCGTGGTCTATTCACCGCAGGGGAAGAGGGGCATGGCAGCGGGCACCTACAAGGTGACGGTGAGCCGACGCGAGCCGAAGACGCCCGTGACCGAGGGCAGTGCCGTGATCGAATCCGACCTCGTGGAACAGGTGCCGGCGAAGTATTCGGACCCCGAGAAGACGGAGCTCACGGCCACGATCGGCGCGCAGGGGGACGGTGCCCTGCAGTTCGAGCTCTCGGGCGAACCGAAGGAGCGGTGATCTCCCCGCGGCACGGCCGTCCGGCCGACGCGCCCATGGTGGTGCGGCGAGCGCGGGCCCGAGCAGGGCGGCGGCACGCCCCGCTGCACGAGCCGCGCAGGCCATGACGCTGCCGCGCATAATGCGGGAGTTGCGGCATCCGCCGCGACCGTCCCCGGGTCGTTCAGGAACTCCATGGCCACCACCGACATCGACAGTCCCGCCCGCCTCAGCGACGACGACGTGGGGGCGATCGATCGGCTGCGGGACGTCCACGCCCGGCTCCGGCGGGAGCTCGCGCGCGTCATCATCGGCCAGGAGGAGACGATCGAGCGGCTGGCGATCTGCCTCTTCGCGCGCGGCCACGCCCTGCTCATGGGCGTGCCGGGGCTCGCCAAGACGCTCCTCGTCGCGAAGCTGGCCGAGTGCGTGTCGCTCCGGTTCAGCCGCATCCAGTTCACGCCCGACCTGATGCCGATGGACATCACCGGCACCGACATCCTCCAGGAGGCCGCCGACGGTCGCCGGGAGTTCCATTTCGTGCACGGGCCGGTCTTCGCCAACATCGTGCTCGCCGACGAGATCAATCGCGCGCCCCCGAAGACGCAGGCGGCGATGCTCGAGGCGATGCAGGAGCATCGGGTCACCGTCGTCGGCAAGACGTTCCGGCTCGACCCGCCGTTCTTCGTGCTCGCCACCCAGAATCCCGTCGAGCAGGAGGGCACCTACCCGCTGCCGGAAGCCCAGCTCGACCGCTTCATGTTCCTCGTCGAGCTCGACTATCCGACCGAGGAGGAGGAGGTGGCGATCGCCCGGACGACCACGGGAGACGCGCCGCCGCAGCTCGACCACGTGCTGACCGCGCCGGAGATCATCGACTTCCAGCACCTCGTGCGCCGCGTGCCGGTGCCGGACCACATCTACCGCTTCGCCGCCCGGCTCGCGCGGAAGACCAGGCCACGGGGCGACGCGGCCCCCGACTGGCTCAAGCCGCTCGTGTCGTGGGGCGCGGGACCGCGGGCGGTGCAGAACCTCGTGCTCGGCGGCAAGTCGCGCGCCGCGCTCGCCGGCAGCTACATGGTCCGGCTCGAAGACATCGAGGCGGTAGCGGCTCCCGTGCTGACGCACCGCCAGATCACGACCTTCGCCGCGCAGGCCGAGGGGGTCACGGCCCAGCAGATCGTCGTCCGCCTCGTCCGCGAGACGCTCGACGAGGAGGTGCGGTGATCCCCGATCGCCAGCCCCGCGCGTTCCTCGACCCGCAGGCGCTCGCCCGGCTGGCGGCGGTGCCGCTCGTGGCCCGCAAACCGATGGTGGGCGGTGTGTCGGGCCGCCATGCCAGCCCCCACCGCGGATCGAGCGTCGAGTTCGCCGAGTACCGCAAGTACGTGCCGGGCGACGACCTGCGCCGGCTCGATTGGCGTGCCTTCGGCCGCTCCGACCGCTTCTACGTGAAGGAGTACGAGGCCGACACGAATCTCCGGCTGTGCCTCGTCCTCGACACGAGCGGCTCGATGGGATTCGGCGGCGCGGCGCAGCCCGTCGCCGGCGTCCGCGGGGCGGGCGCGCGGCCGGATGGGGCGGCCGGCATGCGGCGCATCGACTACGCCCGCCGGATCTGCGGCACGCTCGGCTACCTCGCCGCCGCCCAGGGCGACGCGGTCGGCATCTCCTGCGCCGCCGACGGCCTCGTGCGCTCGCTGCCGCCGCGGCGGAGCCCGGCGCACCTGCGACTCGTCTTCGACGTGCTCGACGAGGCGACGCCGACGGGGGAGACGCGGCTGCCGGAGGTGCTCCATGAACTCGCGGAGACGATCCGGCAGCGGGCGCTCGTCGTGATCGTCTCGGACCTGTTCGTCGAGCCTGCGGCGCTCGAGTCGGCGTTCGGCCACCTGCGGTTCCGTCGGCACGACGTGGCGGTCTTCCACCTGCTCGATCCCCAGGAGATGGCATTCGCCTTCCATCGACCGACGCGGTTTCTCGACATGGAGGGCAGCGCCGCGATCTTCGCCGATCCCGTCGAGATCGCCGACCGCTACCGCCGCGCGCTCGACGACTACCTCGCCGGCCTGCGCCGGCTCGTGCTCGAGTCGGGCATCGACTACCACCGCGTGCTGACGAGCGAGCCGGTCGAACAGGTGCTCGCCCGCTTCCTCGTGGGACGGGCGGCGGCCCGGGGGTTGCGATGACGTTTCTTCAGCCGTGGATGCTCGTCGCGCTGCCGCTGGTGAGCCTGCCGATCGTCATCCACCTCATCAACCAGCGCCGCTTCCAGACGGTGCCCTGGGCGGCGATGCGGTTTCTCCTGTCCGCCCGCGCGCTGTCGCGAGGCTACTCGCGTCTGCGCCATTGGCTCGTGATGGCGCTGCGGATGCTCGCCGTCGCGGCGGTGGTCTTCGCGGTGGGACGGCCGCTGTCGCGCGGCTGGCTCGCGCTGGCGGCGGGCGGACGCCCCGACACGGCGCTCGTGATCCTCGACCGGTCGCCGAGCATGGCCGAGCGGGATGTGGCCGCGTCCGACACGAAGCTCGCGACCGGGCGACGCCAGCTGGCCGAGACGCTCGTGACGCTCGGCGCGACGCGCACGCTCCTGCTCGTCGATCCGGAGCGCGGTCCGGTGGAGGTGGCGAACCCCGGGGCGCTCGAGAGCCTGCCGGCGGCCGGTGCGAGCGCGGCCCCGGCCGACATGCCGCGCCTTCTCGAGGCGGCCCACGAGTACCTGCGCTCGAGCGGCGCCGGCACGACCGAGATCTGGATCTGCTCGGATCAGCGGTCGAACGACTGGGCGATCGACGCGCCCGCGTGGGGTGGCATCCGCGACGCGTTCGCCCGACTGCCGCAGCCGGTGCGTTTCCAGCTCGTCGCCTTCGAGGAGGCGGCTGCGGCCAACGTCGCGGTGCGGGTGAACGCCGCCGTGCTCGAAGGGCGCGGCGACGAGCGAAGGTTATCGATCACCGTCGCGCTTGCGCGCGATGCCGCCGCCGGGCCGGTGACGGTGCCAGTCACCAGCGAGAGCGGGGGCGCGTCCTCGACCGTGGACGTCCCGCTCTCGGAGCGCGAGGCGGTCCTCGCCAATCACGCCATTCCGCTCGGCGCGGCGACGGAGCCGCGCGGCTGGGGGCGGGTGTCGATTCCCGCCGACGCCAACGCCGCCGACAACGACTTTTTCTTCGTCTTCGACGAGCCGCCGCCGCGCCGCACGCTGGTCGTGGCCGAGGAGGCGGCCGCGGCCCGCTCACTCGCGTTGGCCGCCGAGATTCCGCCGGAGCGCGGACTCGCGGCCACCGCGACGATCGTGGCCCCCGGCGCCCTCGAGACGTCCGGGCTCGAGGACGCGGCGCTCGTGCTCTGGCAGGCGCCCCTCCCCGCCGGCAGCGACCGCGCGGCGCTCGAGGCGCACGTCGCGCGAGGCGGCCAGGTGATCCTCCTGCCGCCGAGTCGCCCCGAGGAGACGTCGGACCGCACGTTCGCCGGTGTCGGCTGGACGGCCTGGCGCGAGCACGACCCGCCCGTCGCACCGGTGACGTGGCGGACCGACCGCGACCTGCTCGCGAACACCCGTTCGGGCGCGGCGCTGCCCGTGGGCGGACTGGTCGCGCGGCGCACCTGCGGCCTGGCAGGTGACGTGGTGACGCTCGCGGGGCTTCCCGGCGGGCATCCGCTGCTCGCGCGTGCCGCGACGGGTGAGGTGGAGGGAGATGCGGGTGCCGGGCCTGCGCGGCCGGTATCGAACGTCGCCTTCCTCACGACCACCGCGGCGCCGCAGGACTCGACGCTCGCCGCCGAGGGCGTGGTCCTCTACGGCCTGCTCCAGCGCGCCATCGAGCGGGGCCTCCTGCCGCTCTCGAACGTGCGGCTCGTGGAGGCGGGTGGCGAGGCTGCGGCGATCCTGAGCGCCGGCGCGACGCCGCGGCGGCTCTCGCCACCGGTCGCGGGTGCGGTCACCGAGCCGGGATGGACGGCCGGTGTGTACGCCCTGGGCGACCGCCTCGTCGCCGTCAATCGTCCACAGGCGGAGGATGCCGCGACGCTCGTGGACGACGCGCGGATCGACGAGGCGTTCGCGGGCCTCGCGCTGACACGCATCGAGGGGCAGGCGGGCGGCACCGGGCGGCTCGTGCAGGAGATCTGGCGGGGCTTCCTCGTGGCCGTGATCCTCGCGCTCGTGGGCGAAGGTCTGCTCTGCCTGCCGTCGCCCCCGCGTCCGGAGACGGCCGCCCGTCGTCCGCGCGCCTTCGGGGCCGCCGCATGAGCGACCTCGCCGGCATCCGCTTCTTCACCTCGCCGCCCACGGTCGTGCTGTCGGTCGCACTCGTCGCGGCGACCGCCGCAGTCTGCCTCCTCGCGTGGCGGCGCAGCGGGTGGTCGGCGGCGCAGGGATGTCTCGAGGCGCTGCGGCTCGCGATCGCGTGCGTCGTCGGCCTCCTGCTCAATCAGCCCGAGTGGGTCGAGCGGCGGCCGCCCGAGGGGCTGCCCGTCGTGGCCGTGCTGCATGATGCCTCGCGCAGCATGGATACGGCCGACGTGCCCGCCGGCGAAGCGAGGACGGAGCATGGCGACGGTCGAGGCAGGGCGAGGTCGCTCCGAGGG
>JBJTBO010000030.1:0-5327 GCA_046091445.1 Planctomycetaceae bacterium
GCCCCGCACCGCTGCCCACGACCAAGCGACCCGACCGTTCCGACACTTCCCGGAGGCCCTGCCGTGTCCCGACATGCGATCTCTTCGCTCGCCGCAGCCCTTGCGATCCTCGCGACCTCGGCCCTGGCCCAGAACCCTGCCGGCGGTGACGCGTTCAAGAAGTACGACACCAACGGCGATGGCCGGATCGCGGCGGAGGAACTGCCGAACCGGCAGGCCCTCCAGAAGTTCGACAGCAATGGTGATGGTGTGATCACCCGCGATGAGTTCGGCGGGGCCGGCAGAGGGGGTGCGGGCAGGGCCGCACCGGGCCGGGCAGGTGCGCAGGTGGAGGCGCTCGTGAAGGCGGCCGACAAGGACGGCGACGGCCGGATCACCCGGGCCGAGGCTGGCGATGCGTCCTGGTTCGACAAGGTCGACAGGAACGAGGATGGCGTGCTCGACGCTGGTGAACTCAACGTCCTGCGCGACGCCATGGAGAAGAAGGGAGCCGGCCGATGAACGACACCGTGCCGATCCTGCGGATCGCGATCGCGCTGGGGATCCTCTCCGCGATCTTCTTCGTCGTCGAGCGGGTCGCCGCCCGGGGCAGGAACCGCGTGCAGCCGATCCTGCGGCGCGGCTGGACGACCGACGTGGTGTACTGGTTCGTCACGCCGCTGCTTACGAAGCCCCTCGTGCGGCTCCTCGTGATCGTGCCCGTCGCGGCACTCGTGCTCATGAAGGTCGTGCCCGCGGAGGCATTCCAGTCCGGCGGCTACTCCGGCTTCGGCCCGCTGAGTCGGCAGCCGATCTGGCTCCAGACCGTTCAGATCTACCTGCTCGTCGACTTCATGGGTTACTGGTCGCACCGCCTCTTTCACCAAGGCGCGTGGTGGCCCTTCCACGCCGTGCATCATTCGTCGGAGGACCTTGACTGGCTGGGCAGCCTGCGCGTGCACCCCGTCAACGACATGGTCAACAAGCTCGTGCAGGTGACGCCCGTGCTCCTCTTGGGCTACAACCCCGCCGTCACGCTCTCCGCCGCACCGGTCCTGACCTTCTATGCGATCTTCATCCATGCCAACGTGAACTGGGATTTCGGGCCGCTGCGCTACGTCGTCGCGACGCCGGTCTTCCACCGCTGGCATCACTCACGGGACCGTGAGGCGTGGGACAGGAACTTCGCCGGATTGCTGCCGCTGTGGGACATCCTCTTCGGCACGTTCTTCATGCCGCGCGGCAGGTATCCCGAGAACTTCGGCATCTGCGAGCCGATGCCCGACGGGTTTCTCGCGCAATTGCGGGAGCCCTTCGCCCGGCTGACGCGCCGCGATCGCAAGGTCGACCCGGTCTGAAGGAGCGAGCATGAAAGCCGTCACCGTGCTGCTTTTGGCCGTCGTGATCGCCGCAACGCTGCCGGCCCGGGCTGCGGAGCCCGACCCGCGGCTCGACCGCTTTGACACCAACGGCGACGGCACGATCGACGAGGCCGAGCGGGCCGCCGTGCGGGCCCTGCTCCGGAAGCGCCGCCAACAGCCGGGCGCGATGACGCCGTCGGGAACCACCGAGACGGTCGGCACCCGCGAGGTCACCGAGCTCGAGTATCCGTCGAGTGACGGGCGAGACATCCCTGCGGTGCTCTCCATGCCCCGGGGCAAGGGGCCCTTTCCCGTGGTCGTCACGATTCACGGCGGCCAGGGCGACCGTGATTTCCAGTTCCTGCGCACGATGGCCGCGCCCAATCCCGTGTCACCCACCGTCACCGCGCTCAACGAGCAGCCCTGGGCCGTGCTCGCGATCACTTTCCGCTCGGGCGAGGGGGCCCTGTTCGGCATGGAGAACGACGACGTCGTTGCGGGCATCCGCTTCGCCAAGACGCTGCCGAGGATCGACGCCGCGCGGGTGGCCGTCGTCGGCGGCAGCCATGGCGGCCATCTCGCGCTTCGGGCCGCGGAGACGATGGGCGACGAGTTCCTGTGCGTGGCCGTCGGATCCCCGTGGCTGACCGACCCGCTGGCCTCGATGGCCGGCGACGCCACGAAGCCACCGCTCGCGCTCGTCCCGGAGAAGGCGCGGGCCGCCATCATGGACAACGGCCGGCGGCTCATGGCGGGCCTGACGCGGCGACTGGGGAGCGAGGAGAAGGCGCTGGCGGTGATGCGCGCGCAGTCGATCGAGGCCAACGCCGAGAAGATCGTCGTGCCTACGCTCTTCCTCACGAGCCGCGCCGACGAGCAGGTTCCGCACGTCATGGTGCTGCCGACGATCGAGCGGATGCAGGCCGCCGGCCGCGAGGTGGAGGTCTTCACCGCGGAGCACAGCCCGCACGGCTTCTACTGGGGCCGCTCCATGGGGGGCTCCCGCATCGGCCGCGGCGACAAGTCGCCCGAGGAGACCGCCGAGGAGGAGCGAGCCCGGGACGTCCTCATCGGGTTTCTCGGCCGGCAGTTCGCCCGCGCCGACCAGCCGGCGGCCGCCTCCGCGGAGGGCGACGGCAAGAGCGAGGCACCGTCACCCAAGCGCACGCCCACGCCCGGACAGTCCGCCGCGATCAGGCAGCTGCGGGCGCGCGTGGCCGAGATGCCCGTCCCGGAGAACCTCACGCGGCGCATGCTCACCGTCGGCGGCATCGAGCGGGAGTTCTTCATCAACGTCCCGGCGCGGTGTGTGGGCAGGCCCTCCCCCGTCGTGTTCGCGCTGCACGGCGGCGCGTCGCAGAGCGGCCTCGCCATGCACCTCAAGAGTGACTTCACCACGCTCGGCGAGACCGCGGGCTACGTCACGGTGTATCCCAGCGGCGTCAACGGCTGGAACATCGGCAGCCACGACATGTATTCCGTCAAGCGCCGCACGAGCGACGCCGACGACGTCGGGTTCTTCCGGGCCATGTTCGATACGCTCGTTGCCGAGCAGGTGGCCGATCCGCAACGCATCCATGTCGTGGGCGGTTCGAACGGGGGCGTGATGACGCAGTTTCTCGTGTGCAGCCTCGCCGACCGGATCGCGGGAGCCGGCGTGCTGGTGGCGACGCTGCCGCGTGCGGCCGAGAAGGACTGGCCGAAGCCGTCGCGGCCCGTGCCGATGCTCGTGATGCTCGGCACCGACGACCCGATGAAGCCATGGGACGGTAACCGTGACCAGATGAGCGCCGCGGAGACCGTGGCCTTCTGGCGCACGCGGAACGCCACTGACGCGAAGGGCACGACGTGGGATCTCGCCGACCGCGACCCGGCCGACGGCTGCCGCGTGCGGGCCGAGCGGTGGGAGGGCGAGGCTCCCGTTGTGTTCTACACGCTCGAGGGCCACGGCCACGGCTGGCCGATGCAGCGGGGCCGCGACACGACCGGCACCGGCCCCAAGACGCGTGACATCTCGGCGCCGGATGTACTCTGGAGCTTCTTCGAGGCCGCGTCGCCGCGGTGAGCCGGTATCACCTCTCGAGCCCGCACGATGAGACCGCTCCTCGCCCTGCTGTCGGCCGCCTGTCTGCTCGCCCCGCTGCCGGCCGCCGCGCGGCCGCCCAACATCGTCATCTTCCTCGCCGACGACCTCGGGTATGCCGACATCGGCGTCAACGGCTGCACCGACATCCCCACGCCGCACATCGACGGCATCGCGCGAAACGGCGTGCGGTTCACCGACGGCTACGCCACCCACCCGGTCTGCTCGCCCTCGCGGGCGGGCCTCCTCAGCGGGATGTATCAGCACCGCTTCGGCTTCGAGCACAACTCCGGGCCGGAACCCTTCGCCGATCCGAACTTCGGCCTCCCCCGGGAGATCCCCACGCTCGCCGAGAAGCTCCGGGCCGCCGGCTATGCGACGGGGATGGTCGGGAAGTGGCACGTCGGCTTCCGGGAGGGGCTGCGACCGCACGAGCGCGGCTTCGACGAGCACTACGGCTTCCTCGGCGGCTCCCACCGCTACCGTCCCGACCGCCCGCGGGAGAACTCGATCGTGCGGAACGGTGCGGTCGTGACCGATGAGCGGGACTACCTCACCGACGCCTTCGCCCGCGAGGCGGCCGGGTTCGTCGAGCGGTCCAGGGACAAACCCTGGTTCCTCTACGTGGCCTTCAACGCCGTGCACTCCCCCCTCGAGGCCCCGGCGGCCTCCGAGGCCCGCTTCCCGCACATGCCCGCCGGCAAGCGCCGCACCTACGCCGGCATGCTCGCCGCCCTCGACGACGCCGTGGGTCGCGTGCTCGCGCAGGTGCGCGCGATCGGCCAGGAGGAGCAGACGCTCGTCATGCTCTTCAGCGACAACGGCGGGCCCACGCAGCAGACCACGTCGCGCAACGACCCGCTGCGCGGCACCAAGGGCCAGCTCTACGAAGGGGGGATCCGCGTGCCCTTCGTGATGCAGTGGCAGGGCACGATTCCGGCCGGCCTGACCTTCACCCATCCGGTGATGGGGTTCGACTGCCATGCCACCGCGCTGGCCGCGGCGGGTGTCGCCCCGTCGGCCGAAAAGCCTGGTGACGGCGTCGACCTGCTGCCGTTCCTGCTCGGCAGGCGGGCCGGCCCGCCGCACGAGCGGCTCTTCTGGCGCACCGCCGACAGGCACGCCGTCCGCGCCGGCGCGTGGAAGCTCGTGCAGGAGCGCGGGGGTGCGCCGCAGCTCTTCAACCTCGATGACGACATCGGCGAAGGGCGCGACCGTGCCGCCGAGCAGCCCGCCAGGCTCGGGGAGCTGCAGGCCGCGTTCGCGGCCTGGGAGGCGCAGATGACGCCCGCCCGCTGGGTGCGGCAGGACCGGCGCACGGCGGAGCCGGGCGGCAGGCCGAAGGCCGCGGGGCGGGCGCCGCGCGGCGCCGCCGGAAGGGCGTCCGGGGCCGAACGATGAGCGTGGTCGTGCTCCTGGTCGTGACGCTCGCCTTCGCCGCGCCGGCATGGGCGCAGGGCACGCCCGCGTCCGTCGACGCGCAGTTCCGCCGGCTCGACGCGAATGGCGACGGCGTGCTCGATGCCACCGAGGCCGCAACGCTCGGGTACTTCCGGCCCGCCGCCACCGACGGCGACGGGCTCGTGACGCGGGACGAGGCGCCGGCGGTCGCACGGAGGTCGGCGCGGCCGGGCGCCGCCGGCATGGAGGGGGACGGGGACACAGCCGTGTTCCACTGGCCGGTGCCGCCGGTGACGATCTCCGAGGCGGAGTGCCCCGTGCGCGCGATCGAGGCGGAGGCCGCCGACGGCCGGCCCGTGCGGGCGTGGTGGCGTCGGCCGCAGGGCGACGGGGTGGTGCCGGCGATCGTCTTCATCCACGGCGGCCTGACGGAGTTTCCCGAGGCCGCCCTGCGGCGGCACCTCACGGCCAACCCCGTCATCACGCGGCTCCTCGCCGCCGGC
>JBJTBO010000031.1:0-8960 GCA_046091445.1 Planctomycetaceae bacterium
CGCCGCACGAGCAGCTTGTCGATCCGCCGGCCGTCCATGTCGACGACCTCGATCACGAGCCCGTGCCAGGAGACGGTGTCGCCGGCCGCCGGAATCCGCTCGAGCTCCGCGAGCACGAGTCCCGAGACGGTCAAATAGTCGCGCTGGGACGGCGCGGCCTCGAGTCCGAGCCGATCGACGAGGTCGTCGACCGCCGCCCCCCCATCGACGAGCCACGAACCGTCCGGCCGCTGCACGAACACGTGCTCCTCGCGGCGGTGCTCGTCGTGGATCTCGCCGACGAGTTCCTCGAGGACATCCTCGAGCGTGACGAGTCCCTCGGTGCCGCCGTACTCGTCGAGCACGATCGCGAGCTGATTGCGCTCCTTCTGGAAGAGCTCGAGGAGCCGGTCGAGCGGCATCGTCTCCGGCACGAAGAGCGCCCGGTGCATCATCTTGCGCAGTTCGATCGGCCATCCCATCCAGCTGTTGCGGAGGACGTCCTTGAGCCAGACGTAGCCGAGAATGTGGTCGAGCGACCCCTCGTAGACGGGAAGCCTCGAGTGGCCGGCCATGGCCACGGCACCGAGGATCTCCTCGGCCGGCGTCTCGACATCGAGGGCGTCGAGGTCGATGCGCGGCCGCATGATGTCGCGGACGGCCCGGTCACCGAGCCGCAGCGCCTCGGCGGCGACGGCCTGTTCGACCGCTTCGAGGACGCCCTCGGCGCGTCCCGTCTCCAGCAGGTGCTCGATGTCGTCGACCGACACGCTCGGCCCCGCGGGCTTGTGGGCACCGAGCAGGAAAAGGACGGCCGAGGTGGCGGTGCTCATGCCCCAGACGAGCGGGCGCGCCACCACGGCCACGAGCTGCATGACGGGTGCGGCGAGGCGGGCCATCGTCTCGGCCTGCCGCAGCGCGAGCCGCTTGGGGACGAGTTCGCCGAGCAGCAGCGTCACGAACGAGAGCACCATGACGAACGTCACGAGCGCGACGGTCTCCGCGGCGCCGGCGATCGGCTCTGGCGCGTGCGTTGCGATCCAGCCGGCGAACTGGTCCACCAGGCGATCGCCACCGTACGCGGCGGCGAGCGTGCCGACGAGCGTGATGCCGATCTGCACCGTGGGCAGGAAGCGGTCCGGACTCGACGCGAGCTCGAGGGCCGCGGCTGCGCGGCGATCCCCCTTTTCCGCCAGCTGCCGCAGGCGTCCCCTGCGGCTGGCCACGATCGCCATCTCGGCGCCCGAGAAAAACCCGTTCGCGAGGATGAGCGCGAGAATGATCAGGACGTCCGCCATACGACCTCGGTCACGATTCCGTCGTCGATCCGGCGGCGGGACGACCACGTGCGAGCACCGCCAGGTTGTCCCGATGGACGACCTCGTCGTAGGGGCAGTAGCCGAGCACGTCGGCGATGCGCTCGGTGCGCTGCCCGGCGATGCGGCGCAGGTCGTCGGCCGTGTAGTTCACGAGGCCGCGGGCGAAGACGCCGCCGGGCTCCGTCGCCAGCGCCCCCACGTCGCCGGCGACGAAGCGGCCGTCGACGCCGATGACGCCCGCCGCCAGCAGGCTCCGGCCGCGGGTGACCACCGCCTCGCGGGCGCCCGCATCGACGGCGACCGTGCCGCGGGCATCCGCCGACCATGCGAGCCAGCGCTTCCATGCGGGCATCGCGTCGGGCCGGCCGGCGAAGAGCGTGCCGACCGACTCGCCTCGACAGATTCGCTCGAGCACGTCGTCGACACGGCCGGGCGCGATGACGCACGCACCGCCGGCCTCCGTGACGATGCGGGCGGCGGTCAGCTTGCTCGCCATGCCCCCCTTGGACAGGCCACCGGGCCGATCCCGGGCCAGGGCCTCGACGCCCGCGTCGATGACGGCGACCTCGCGAAGCACGCGAGCCTCGGGTTCGGACGGGTGTCGATCGAAGAGCCCGTCGACATCGGACAGGAGCACGAGCAACGGCGCCCCGAGGAGCGTCGCCACGAGCGCCGCGAGCCGGTCGTTGTCGCCGAACGACGTGCGCAGCTCCTCGACACTCACCGTGTCGTTCTCGTTGATCACGGGAACGGCACCGTAGTCGAGCAGCGCCCGGAGGGTGTTGCGGATGTTGAGGTAGCGGGAGCGATGCTGGAGGTCGTCGGCCACGAGCAGCACCTGGGCCGCGTGCCGTCCGTGGCCGCGCAGGGCGCGTTCCCAGGCCTCGATGAGGCAGCTCTGGCCGATCGCGGCGATCGCCTGGAGCTGAGCCAGTTCGTGGGGACGCTGGTCGAGGCTCATCCGCCCGAGCCCCGCCCCGACCGCCCCGGAGCTCACGACGACCACTTGGCGCCCCATGGAGCGGAGGGCGTCGACCTGCTTTCCCAGTGCGTCGATCCGCGAGACGTCGAGCCGGCCATCCGCCCCCGTGAGGACGCGCGTGCCGACCTTCACGACGACCAGGCCCGGCGACGATGCGATGGAGGCCCGGGGGCTGGATGGAGGATCGGGGGGGGGCATGCCGCGTGACGATGGGTGAGGCCGGACCGGGGCGGGACAGGGCCGACCATCGTACCTGCCGGTGCGAGTTGGGCTCCACGGGAACCGGTCGCGGGGCCGCCCCGTCGACCGAACGGCTCCGCAGCGACGCGCATGGCGAACGAGGGTGCACGGCGCCGGGCGAACGAGGCTCGTCGGCGGGTGGGTTGGGGTTGATGGTCGTCCGCTGTATAGTTCGTTCATCGGAACGACGCGGGGACCGCGGCCGGACGTGGCATGAGCGACCTGAAGCACGAGTGTGGTCTCGCCGCGATCTATCACCTCCCGGTGCCCGACGCGGAAACCAGCCCGCTCTGCCCGATTCAGGGCCAGGAGGAGGCGTCGCGGCTGCTGCCCCGGATGCTTCTCGACATCCAGAATCGCGGCCAGCTCTCGGCCGGCGTGACCTCCTGGAACGCGGGCCGCGCCCAGCTGCTGACCACGCACAAGGAAGTCGGCAGCGTCAGCGAGGTGTTCCGGATGAGCCACCGGGGCAAGTACGAGAGCCTCATGGAGCACCTCTCTGGCCGCGCCGCCATCGGTCACGTCCGGTACGCGACGTGCGGTGCCGAGGACCGCGGCTACGCCCAGCCGCTCGAGCGTCCGCACCTGCGACGGCGGAAATGGTTCGCCTTCGGGTTCAACGGCCAGCTGGCGAATTACCCCGAGCTGCGGGCCGAGATTCTCGCGTCGGCCGACAGCCACCTCGCCCGCGACCACGACACCGAGGCGATCATGCACGTGATCGGCGGGGCGCTCGCGGCCGATGACGAGCCGGCCCCGGCCGACCTGCTCGCATCGCTCGCCCGACGGTTCGACGGCGCGTGGAACCTCGTGATGCTCGATGCCTGCGGACGCCTCATCGCGTCCCGGGATCCCCTCGGCATCCGCCCTCTCGAGTGGGCGCGTCTCGGCCCGCTCGTCGCCGCGGCCAGCGAGAGCGTGGCCCTGCTCAACCTCGGCTTTCCGCCCGAATCGATCCGCTCACTCGAGCCGGGTACGGCGCTCGTCGTCGACGAGACGGGCATGCGGATCGAGCGGTTCTCCGCCGCCCCCCGCCGCGCGCACTGCTTCTTCGAGTGGGTCTACTTCGCGAACGTCGCGAGCACGATGGACGAGCGCAGCGTCTACCTGACGCGGAAGCGGCTCGGCGAGGAGCTCGCCCGACTCGAGACCGTGCCGCTCGATGCGGACACCGTCGTCGTGCCCGTGCCCGACACGAGCAAGGCGGCGGCGGACGCGATGGCCTTCCGCCTCGCGGTGCCGTCGGTCGAGGGGCTCATTCGCAACCGCTACACCGGCCGCACGTTCATCGACGGCGCCGCGAGCCGCAGGCAGAAGGCGGAAACGAAGTACACGCCCCTCCGGGAGGTGCTCGAGGGGAAGCGGGTGATCCTCGTCGAGGACTCCATCGTGCGCTCGACGACGATGCGTGTGCTCCTCGGCCGCATGCGGACGCTCGGCCGGGTGCGCGAGATCCACGTGCGGGTCGCCTGCCCACCGATCATCGCGCCCTGCTTCTACGGCATCGACATGTCGACGATCGACGAGCTGTTCGCCCCCGAGTTCATGGGGAGTGGCGGGCTCTCGGCGGAGGCACAGGCCGCGATGGCGGAGCGACTGGGGGCCGACTCGCTGCGCTACCTGCCGGTGGAGTCGGTGGCCCGGTCCATCGGACTGCCGCCCGAGTCGCTCTGCCAGGCATGCCTCACGGGACGGTATCCGACTCCCGCCGGTGAGCGGCTCCACGCCATCGCGATGACGCAGGTGCGGGGCGGCGCCCGCGGCCGCACGTACGAGACCGCGACGCCGTGAGCGAGGCCGGAACGGCTCTGGCGTCAGGCGGGCGCCCGGTGGAGCACCGCACGCCAGACCGGCTCGCCTGCGAGCCGCGTGCGGCGCTCGAAGTGGGTGCGGTAATCGAGGTCGTGTGACGGCTCCCGCGGCGGTTCCTCGCGCGGCGAGCCGAAGGCCCCCGTCGCGGCTGCGGCGTCCATGGCCTCGCGAAAGTATTCCTCCACGTCGGTCCAGACGTGCAGAGCCCCGCCCTCGGCGAGGACGCGACCGCACGACCGCAGGAACGGCTCGGAGAGGACCCGCCGTTTCCGGTGCCGTGCCTTCCACCATGGGTCCGGAAAGTAGACGTGGACCGCCGCGAGGGAGGCATCGGGCAGCCGCTCGCGCACCAAGAGCACGGCATCGCCGTGAATGATCCGGGCATTGCCCGTGGCCGCGGCGGCGAGGCGGCCGGCACACAGCCTCGCGTAGCCGTGGGCGACCTCGACGCCGAGGAAGTAGCGGTCGGGATGGGCGGCCGAGGCGGATGCGAGGAAGAGCCCTTTGCCGCTGCCGACCTCCAGCTCCACCGGGCCTGGTGCGAGAAAGAGCGCGGACGGGTCGCGACCGGCCGGCACGGCGTCGAGCGTCAGGAGGTGGGCCGAAAGATCGAGCGCCGGATCAGGCTTGCGTGGCGGTCGTCGGGGCATGGCGGCATCCGGTCGTCAGCCGCCGGTGGTGCCACCGCCCGCCTCGGCGAGCATCGCGACCGGCAGGGGCACACCCTTGATCGTCCCGTCGACGACGATGCTGTCCCGGACGAGGCCCTGGAAGCGGCAGACGATCATCGCCCGCGGCCGGACGCGCACGCGTTCCACGGCGATCACCAGCCGGTCGCCCGGCACGACGGGCTCCCGGAAGCGCACCTCCTCCAGCCCTCCGAAACCGATGACCTTCGCGTCGAGCAGGTTGTGCTTCTGCGTGTAGTAGCTCGACAGCTGGGCGGCCGCCTCGCACATCAGCACACCCGGCATCAGGGGCACACCGGGAAAGTGGCCACGCACCCAGAACTCGTCGGTCGTGACGTCCTTGTATCCGACGCAGAGCCCGCGGGAGTGGTCCTCGTGCACGATCGCCGTGAGTTGCTCCATCTCGAAACGCTGCTTGTTCCAGCGGCGAATCTCATGGATGTCGGCGATGACGGTGTCGACGTCGTACTCGCTCGGGTGGATGATGTAGTCGCGCGGAGCCACGGTGTCGTTGCCTCGCCTCGCAACACGGGTGGAACCATGCCCGATCGCGGGCCCCGCTCCACCCGGTCAGGGGTGGTGCTCAGGTGCGGATGTGCTTCCGCTTGGCCTTGCGGGCCTTGCTGTTGGCGGGACGCGAACCGTGGTTCGCCTTCTTCAGGGCACGATGCGGTTTGGCCATGGAATCCTCCGGTCGGAAGTCGACAGACTGAACGCCTCCGCAGGGTCGGTTGTACCACGCGCATTCGGCCGCCGCCACCGGATCGGATGGCGGACCCCGCGATCGAGAGGCCGGAGACGCTCGTCCCTCACGGACGGCGGTCGGAATGCGCCGCGCCGGGGGCTGCCGCCTGACGCTCCGCGTCGATCGCCTCCCGCACGCTCGTCCGCACGATCTCCACGAAGCTCGCCCCGAGGAAGCCGGCCAGCCCGCCGATCACCGCCGACGACACGCCACCCAGCATGGCACCGGCCAGCGAACTGGCCGCGAGAGCCCGCAGCGCCACCGCCCCGGCGACGCCACCGCAGCAGGCACCGATGGTCGCGGAGATCGGAACGAGCGATCCGAGGCTCGTGCGTCGTTCCAGCCGCGAAGGCCTGGCAGGCGCGGGCACGACCGTCACCTGGGGCCGGGTCCCGAAGCGGCGGGGATCGCGGTCCGCGGCATCCCGCAACCGGGTTCCGAGCGCGTTGCCGGCGACGTGCGCCGCGACACTCGCCACGACCACCACCACGGCGAGCCACCCCGCCACGCCCAGCCATCCGATCGCGGCGCAGGCGACGCCGATCACCACGACGAGCCATGTGTAGGTGGTGAGTCGCATGAAACGAGGACGCCTCTGGGTTCCATGTCGCGTCGAAGAGACAAGTCGCGTCGAAGAGACAGGCGAAGGCTCGCGATGAAGGCTTCCTGAGCGAGTGGCCGGTGCGGTCGAAGCGAAGAGACTCCTGGCACCCGGAGTACGACCCGGCGAACTCCCGCATTGTAGCCGCGTGACGCCGACGGGCCGGCACCCTGCCGCGACCCGTGCGAGGGCTCACCAGCCGGCGGCCATCGCGTCCTCCCGGTAGAGCGGCAGAATGCGGTAGTACACCTCCAGGGTGAGCACGGCGAGCGCGGTGTGGGCGAGGCGGCCGCCCGGCTTGGAGTCGGGCTCGGCCATGAACCAGCTGCCGGTCTCGTGTCCCTTCGTCGCCTGTGTCGACACGAGCTGATCTCGGTTACGGGTGTTCCACCGCGGCCACGCCCGATGCTCGGCCTGCAGCAGGGCCTGGGCGAGGTAGAAGTTGCGGTAGACCTGCGCGGGATGCGGACCCGGATGCGCCAGCGTCGCCAGCCCACGGTCGATCGAGTCGCGTCGCTCCCAGCCGAGGTGCAGTCGGCAGAAGAGCCCGATCGCCGACGTGCACGGCCGCGCCGCGGGGGCGAGGTAGCCGTAGAGGTCCCCATCCTTCGTCTGCACCCGGTCGAGGAATCGCGAGACGCCGTCGATGGTGGGCGATGGCACCGCCACGCCGGCGAGGCTCGCGCTCTTGAGTGCCGCGAACTGCCAGGCCGTCACGGTGGTATCGCCGGGCTGCCCGGGCAGGTACCGCCAGCCTCCGCCGTACAGATCCTGCGAGGTGACGATGAACCGGACGGCCTCGGCGAGCGGTTTCTCGAGCGTCTCGTCCCGGGACATGCCGAGCGCCTCGGCGAGGGCGAGCGTGGCGACGCCATGCCCGTACATCGTGCCCTCCGACAGGTCGCCACCCCGCGCGGTCGGCTGCATCCGGCTGAGCAGGTAGTACAGCCCTCGGTTGACCGACTCGCGGTAACGGCCCTCGAGGTGCGTGTGACCGGCCCCGAGAAAGGGAAGCAGCGCGAGACCCGTGGCTGCCGTCGTGCTCGTGACCGTTCCCCGGTTCCCGCAAGCCCCGTCACAGCGGCATCCGGAGAGATCGAACTGCCACGACCCGTCCACGGCCTGGTGGAGGGCGAGCCATGCGAGGCCCCGCTCCACGGCGGCCTCGCTGGCCGGCGTCCCACCACGTTCGGCGAAGAGCCTGCCCCGCGCGCCGTCCCGCCGATCGGCGAAGGCATCTCGCCCGCCCGCCGCGGGCGTACCCGCCGCGCCCGCCTCCTCCGGCGGCGACGAGCTCCGCGGTGTCGCGTAGAATGCGACCACGTCGGCGAGCGACGGCGGGACGAGCGACGGCGCATCCGACGTCGGCAGCACGGGCATCGAGATCGCCGTGATGATCGGCTCGGGGGCCACCGGATCGGCGGCGGCGTCGAGCCCGTCACCCGGAAGATTGATCGGGCGAGCCGCTGCCGCAGCCTCCGGTTCTCCCGACAGGCCGTCATCGGGAGAGGGCACGGCCGTGTCGATGATCAGCGCGGGCCGCCGCGTCGTCGGACGGTCGTCGAGAAGCAGGAGCGCGAGGATCGTCGCGATCAGGATGTGAGCCAGGGCGCTGGCGTATCCCGACCGTATCGTCGGGCTCTGCACGAGCCGCTCGATCGGGGCGGGGCGGGGACGGTCGTGCATCGACGAGCCGTTCGGAAGAGTGGAGCGATGGACGGCTCGGCAATGACCCTGCCGATCGTGACGATCATGACGGACGCGAGAGCCCGTTTCCACGGACCTCGTCGATCGTCATCGGCATCCGGGGCGGCATCGCTGAAACGCCGCCGCTGGAACGACGCCGGCATGGGCGCAGGTGTCGCCCATCAGGGCAGGAAGGACGCCCCTACTCCTTGAATTCCTTCTCGACGCTCTGGCCGCGATAGAGCGGCTGGTGGCGGTAGTAGACCTCGAGCATCATCGTCGCCATCGACGTCGTGTAGAGGCGGCCACCGGCTTCAGCGGCGTGTCCTCCGCCGCTGACCCCCTCGAACCAGCTTCCGGACTCATGCCCCTTGGTCGATTGGTTCTCCAGGAGCATCTTCTTCATCTTCGCGTTCCACGTGCTCCAGATCTCGCCCTCCATGTGGTGCATCAGCTGGGTCGCGTAGTAGTCGTGATAGAGATTGCCGGTCGGGCCGGCCTTGGCGAGCCGCTCGATGCCCCTGACCAGCGCCGGGTTGTCCTTCTTCCAGCCGAGGTACATCCGGAGCAGGAGTCCGACGGCGCTGAGCGTCGGTGACGATCGGGAGTTGTCGGTGTAGCCATACCCGGCTCCGTCGTCGGACTGGACGGAGTTGAGGAACTCGATCGTCTTCATGACGGTGAGGCGGTTCACCTGCAGGTGCGCCATGTCGCCGCTCTTGAGTGCCATCACGCACCACCCCACGGCGGACGTGTCGCCGGGCTGACGCGGTGAGTAGCGCCAGCCGCCCCCGACCGGATCCTGGGCCTCCATGATGAAATTGACCGCGAGCTGGGCGGGCATCCCGAGCCGGTTGTCCTGCGTCATCGCGTAGCTCTCCGAGAGCGCGATGCCCGCGAGACCCTG
>JBJTBO010000032.1:0-7292 GCA_046091445.1 Planctomycetaceae bacterium
GACCGCCATCCTGCACCTCGGTGCCAAGGGCAACGTGCACACGTCCACCTGCCGGGCCTACACCGCCGCGGAGATGGAGAAGATCGTGCGCAAGGTGCACGGGTAGTCACCCCCGGTATCCATGCAGCACTGCTGCAGGGGGGCCGGAAGGCAGCGGGTGCCACCGGCATTGGCACCTGGTCCATTGGCACCTGTTCGGGCGACGAACGCGGCGGTGTGCGCCCACTCCGCGCCGTCCCGCGAACCCGTCGAGGTCGTCGAGCCGGTCACGACGCGGCACTCGTCGAATCAGTCCTCGGGCAGCGGCCGGCCCTTCGTTTCGGGCAGAAACGCCAGGGCCACAATGCCAAGCAGGAACACGAGCGACATCGACATGCCCGCATACCGCCAGTTGAGCGGCGCCTCGTACCCGGGGCCGGTGAACACACGGCTGGTGAGCAGTCCGAACACAACCGGCCCGAAGGCGGCCACGTAGCGTCCCACGTTGTAGCAGAAACTCGTGCCGGTGCTCCGGAGCCGCGTCGGGAAGATCTCCGGAAAGTAGATCGCGTAGCCGGCGAAGAGCGAAAGCTGGAAGAAGCCCATCACGATGATCATCCAAAAATCCCCGGGTGCGTTGAGCTTCCAGAAGACGAGCGCCGTCGAGAACATTGCCGCGATGAAAGCGATGAGGAACGTCGGCTTGCGACCGATCGCCTGCGCGAGCCAGCCGAACGCGTACATGCCAAGGAAAGCGCCGATCTGTTGACAGAGGAGCGTGATGCTCTGCCAGCGGGTCTGCCGGCTGCTGATCTTCGCGTCGATTTCCGCCGACACCGCCTCCTGGGCGGTATCGAGTTCAGCGCGGCCCGCCTTCGGCGTGTTGGCGCGCTCCCACCCCTCGAGCGCGTCGAGCAGCGTGAGGCGGGCGGGGTCACCAGCGGCCGCCGTACGGGCCTCGCGGTAGACGTCGTCGGCGAGGCCGCGGCGGAACACGACGCGAGTGAGGTCGCCGCTGAAGAACCCAATGCCCCACAGGCCGACCACACCCGGCACGGCCAGCAGCAGGCCGAACAGCGCGTGTCGCCGCCAGAGCGGGTTGCCAAAAAGCGCCCGATAGCTGCCGCTCGCCTTGACTGCGTCGGTGCCGGCCACGGCCCTCCAACGTTCCGGCTCCTTGAGCCGGCTGCGGATGACGAGCGCCAGGAGGGCCGGTAGCGCCCCGATCACGAACATCACCCGCCACGCGCTGATGCCCTGTGCCTCCAGAGGCGCGAGGCCCCAGCCGATGAACGCCGCCGACACGTTGCCGATCGCGGAGAGTGCCTGCAGCAGGCTCAAAGCTCGCGGACGCGCCGAGTCGGGCATCACCTCGGCCACAAGCGCCACGCCCACGGCAAACTCGCCCCCGACACCGAGACCGGTCAGAAACCGGTAAAACGCGAAGTCGTAAACCGTCTGCGACAGAGCGCTCAGGCCCGTGCAGGCTGAATACATGAGGATCGTAATCACCATCGTCTTGGCCCGGCCAATCCGGTCACCAAGCGCGCCGAAGAACAGGCCGCCGGTGGCCCAGCCGAGGATGAAGATGCAGGTGGCATAGCCGCCCCACTCGGCGATCTTCGCATCGCCCGGGGACACGCCCAGCAGATCCCGCATCGCGGTGGGCCGGGCGAGTGTAAAGAGCTGCTGGTCGAGGCAGTCGAAGAGCCAGCCGAGGGCGGCCACGCTGATGACGAACCAGTGGTAGCGGTTCATCTCCGCGTACCACGGCCCTCGAGCGGCGTCGGACGTGGACGACGCGGACGAGAGATGCGATTCGTGCATGCGGTCTCCTCCCCCTGCAGCGGACGGGATCGTGTCGATGGGGCGAGAGGATAACAGATCGACCGGTGCCCGGCGGCTCGCGCCGCGCGCTCACCCGCGTGGCGCCGCCGCGCCGGCGCCCCGCTTCGCGCCTCGACCCTTGCCCGCGGGCCCCGGTCTGTCCCGGGTGCCTGGCGTGTTGGGTCGGGGCATCGGCGCGCCGACCTCCGCACGCCAGCTGACGAGCCTCGCGTGCAGTTCGGCCGCCTTGGCCGACATCTCCGCCGCGCGGTTCGTGGTCTCCCCGATGTCGTCGCGGAGGTTGAAGAGCTCGAGCCGGCCGTCCTCCAGCCACTCCATCAATTTCCAGTCGCCCGACTGGACCACGCTCACCGGCGTGGTGCGCCAGCGATCGACACCGATGCCGAGATAGCCCGGGAAGTGCGCGAAGATCGCGTCCCTCCCGAGCCGCGCCTCGGGGTCGTGCAACAGCGGCACGAGACTCACGCCGTCGAGCGGCTGACGCGGGCCGGTGGCCCCGGCCGCCTCGACGCACGTCGGCAGGATATCGACGTGGATCGACGGCTCGTCGCAGGTCGTGCCGGGTTTCGTGACCCCGGGCCAGCGCACGATCAGCGGCACGCGGATGCCGCCCTCGTAGAGGCTGCCCTTGCCGCTGCGAAGCGGCGCGTTGTCGGTCACGTCCTTCCTGCCCCGGTCGCGCAGGCCCTCGCGCTGATACCCTCCCACGCCTCCGTTGTCGCTCGAGAAGATCACGATCGTCCGCTCGGTGAGGCCGGCCTCGTCGAGTGCCCGCACGACCCGCCCCACGCTCGCGTCGATCGACGCGATCATCGCCGCGTAGGTGGGGTCGTGATGCCCATCCGCCGCAGGCTTGTCCTTGAAGCGGGCCACCAGCTGGGGCTTGGCGTCGTGGGGCGCGTGCACGCCGAAGTGCGGCAGGTAGAGGAAGAACGGCCGGTCCCTGTGCCGTCCGATGAAGTCGACCGCCCGATCGGTGAGGAAATCGGCGAGATACTGGCCGCGCGGATGGTCGACGGGCGGGTTGGTGACGAAGTCGAAGTGCCTGCCCATCGAGACGATCGCCTCGTCGAAGCCGCGCCGACGCGGATGATGAGGCCCCTTCTCACCGAGGTGCCACTTGCCGAACATCCCCGTCGCGTAGCCCGCCCGCCGGAGGACATCGGCGACGGTGTCACGATCGAGGGGCAGATCGACGACGTTCTCCACCGGCCGAAGCGGTCGCATGCTCCAGTCGAAGCGATCGATGCCGCCGACGGTGTAGACCCCGGTGCGGGCGCCATATTGCCCGCTCATGAGCGCGGCGCGGGTCGGGGTGCAGTTCTGGCAATGGTGATGGTTCGTGAACCGCGTTCCCTCGGCGGCGAGGCGATCGATCTGCGGCGTCTCGTAGTATCGGCTTCCCGCACAGCCGAGATCGGTCCAGCCGAGGTCATCGGCGAGGATGAAGACGATGTTCGGCGGCCGCGGTGACGTCGCCCCGACGGGCGACGACGTCAGCGCGAGGACCACGGCCACGCCGATCGCGACGCACGGACGCACGGCTGCCGGCATCGTCATGGTGCTCCCCCGGTCGGCCGGAAGAAGCCCGGCCGACCGGAAGGATATCAGGCCCGGGCGACGGCGTGCCCCGCCCGCGTCAGTTCAGGAGAGGGAGGTCGGTGATGACCCCGTCCCCGCCGATCACGATCTCGCTCGTCAGCCGCGACCGGCTGCGGATCGTGGCGAGGTCCCGGTCGAGCACCCACGAGTCGTAGGCCGCCCCGACGAGGCTCTCGCCGGAGCCGAGCGCGTCGTTGGAGATGTCCCAGAACATCATGCCGCCGAGGCCCATCGAGTCGGCCCAATCGCTCTTGAGCGCGATCGAGGTGGGCGTTTCGAACGAGCTGAAGATGCCCTCGCGGCCGTTGTAGAGATACGCGGCCTGCGCCGTGTCGTCCCAGTAGAGCTTCCAGCCCGCAGCCGGATTCTGCAGCTTCGCCAGGAGGTCCTTGTAGTCGTAGTTCCCCGCCTCGAACGAGCCCGGAGCCGCACCCCGTGCGGCCTCCGCATAGCCACCGTCACCTCCATCGGCCACGCCGCTCCACGCCCGCGTGTAGAGCGGTGCTCCAAGCACGATCTTCGCCGCCGGCACACCGGCCTGCAGATACGCCCGGACCGCCGTCTGGATGTCGTAACCGACGGGGTCGCCGGTGAATCCGGCCAGGTGCCCGGTCGTGCTCTCCCACGTGCCGTGGAAGTCGTACGTCATGAGATTGAAGAAATCGACGCTCGGGGCCAGGCCGGGCAGATTGAAGTTCACGAGCTTGTCGAGCCCCGCGGGCGACGCGATCGACAGTTCGTAGTCGCGTCCCAGCCGGGCTCCGAGGGCATCGACCTTCGCCCGGACCTTCTGCATGAGCAGTGCGTAGTTGGTCCCGTCCTGCGGGCTCGCGGAATTCCCGTCGAGACCGCCACCACCTGGATACTCCCAGTCGAAGTCGATGCCGTCGAACATCCGGTAGGTGTCGAGGAACCGCACGAGCGAGTTGGCGAACGTCTCCCGTCCGGCCTCGGTGGAGCAGACCGTGCTGAAGTGCTTGGAGAGCGTCCAGCCTCCCACGGCGATACTCACCTTGAGGTGCGGATGCGTCGCCTTGAGCTGCGCGAGCTGGTTGAAGTTGCCCCACACGGTCTGCGTCGCCCGAGGATCGCCCGGCGGGTAGTACCACTGGTCGGCCTCGCCACTGACCGTCTCGCCGGCACCGAATCGCTTCTCGACGGCCGCATACGAGTCGAAGAGGGCCACCTCGCCGGACGACTTGAGGTCGAGGAACGAGTAGATCAGGTGCGTGAGCTTCTCGGCCGGCACGTCGGCCACCTGGAAGTTGCGACCGTAGATGCCCCATTCGGGGAAATAGGCCGCGAGAACCTTGTCATGGGCCGCGATCGGCAGCTGGGCTCCGGGCACACCCGGAGTCGGAGCCGGCGTGGGGCTCGGAGCCGGCTGGGGAGCCGGTGCCGGACTCGGCGCGGGAGCGGGCGCCGGCGCCGGAGCGGGTGCCGGCGCCGGGCTCGGGGCCGTGGCATCGAACGAGAACTGCACGGCCCGCAGCGGGTCGACCTTGGACGTGTTCACGGTCCGCCAGTCATCCGCGAGGATCCCGCCGGTATCGCCGGAGTTCGGGTTCCACGACCAGTAGGTCCAGCTGACGCCCTGCTGCCCCGCGGCGAGGTCCCGTGCACCATTGCCGTCGAGATCACCCGACAGGTAGTTCACGAGGTTCGTGTACCAGGCGCGATCGCTCGCCGTCGCGAGCTTGGAGCCGAATTCGCCCAGGAGCACCGGAGCCGTGCCCGTGCGGAAGAGATAGCCCCAGTTGCGATCCCAGATTTCGTAGAGATTCCGCGGATAATCGGCCGCGCTGAAGTAGGACTGGGGGTAGACGCTCGCCGGGTAGTCGTGCGGCGAGTAGACGAGCCGGCCGGGGACCGAGAGGCGCACCGGATGCGTGCCGGCGTTCGACAGGTTCCCGCCCCACCAGTAGTTGCCCGATGACGCCCGTTCCACGCCCTCGACGACGACGAGGAGGTTGGGATTGGCCGCGAGCACGGCGTTGCCGGCCCGCTCCGCCGCCAGCCGCCAGTCGTTGGGACCCCCGTCACCCCACGTGGCGGGTCCGTGCGGCTCGTTGTGGAGGTCGATGCCGATCACGGCAGGAGACGTCGCGTAACGGCGCGCGAGCAGCGAGAGATTCGCGATCCAGGCGCTCTCGGGATAGGCCGCGGTGTACCAGAGGCCAGAGCCGTTGGGGCCACTGCCCGCCTCCGAGCGATGGTGATCGAGGATGATGCGCAGGCCGATCTGGCTCGCATATGCCACGATGCGGTCCATCACCTGCAGGCCGTTGAGCCCCTGCAGGTCGGCGTTCTTCGAGAAGTCGATCCCATTGGGCATGCTGCCCGACTCGAGCAGCTGGTCGCTGTACGGCAGCCGGATCGTGTTGAAGCCCTCGGACTTCATCTGATCCATCATCTCGCGATAGCCTCGCGACCAGAGTCCGTGTGGGGCGAAGTTGGGCGTCTCGAGGCCGAACCAGTTCACGCCCGCGATCCGCACCGCGCGACCTGTCGCGTCCACGATCTGGTTGCCGCTCGTCTGGAGATACCAGCTCCCCACCGCCGGCGGCGTGACGGGCGCAGGGGCGGGCGCGGGCGTCGGAGTCGGCGTCGGACTCGGCACAGGGGTCGGGGCCGGAGCGGGCGCCGGGGCCGGCGCGGCAGCACCGAGATACTCGACCCGGAGGTTGCGCAGGACCGCGCCGCTTCCGCCCGCCGTCGCCGTGAAGCCGAAGGTCGCGGAGCCTCCCGCGGCCAGCCCGCCGTTCCACGACGCATTGGTCACCACGTACGTCGTGCCCGAGCGGCTCGAGACCGTGCCGTTCCACAGGCTCGTGACCTCCCCGTCGAAGTCGAACGTCGCCCGCCAGCCGGAGATCGCGGCGGTGGTGGTATTCCGTACGGTCACGTCCCCGTTGAAGCCGCTGCCCCAGTCGCTGGTCACGGCAAACGTCGCACGCCCATCGGTCGGAGTCGGAGTCGGAGTCGGAGTCGGAGTCGGAGTCGGGGTCGGTGTGGGCGCCGGCGCCGGCAGCGGATTCACCGTCGGCGCGTCGTGGTCATGCTCGTGATCGTGTCCATGATCATCGCCGTGATCGTGGCCGCATTCGCAGGGCACCATGCCACAGTGGCAGGGGGCCTGCCCACTGCCCGGGCTCGTCTGGTGGCCATCCGTCACCTGTCCCGCAGGCGCCGTCGGCGTGAGCAGCGCCGCCCGGCTCACGAGCGTCACCTGGTTGACCGTGAATCCGAACGGCACCTCCAGCTGGTCCTCGACCACCTGGTCGTGGTGAAACTCGACGTTCGCGGGGACGAGATCCGCCTTGCGCACGCCGGAGAGGAGCAGGCTCTGTCCCGTGGGCGCGACCGCGATGAGCAGCCCCTCTGGTGTGTCGCTGACGGTCAGCCGCTCGCGTGTGCCGAAATAGAGGAATGAGAGCTTGTTCGTGGACGGGTTGAAGTTCTCCACGACTTCACGCACACCGTATTCGTGCGACCGCACGTAGACGGTGCCCGCGACACGGGGCCCCACCCCGGATTCCCACGACAACACACCGCCGATGTCCTGCCGCAGGTGCTCGTTGATCACGACGCCAAAATTCGCGGCCGTGAGATCGGTGTAGGCGATCCCGCGGAGCACCTGCTCCTCGGGTGACCACGCCCACGGGTTGACGATCGCCACCTCGCCGGAGGCTGTCTTCGCGACGATGAGGTTGTGGACCGAGACGTCCCCGAAGTCGAGCCGATCGACGGCTGGATCGAAGCCGACGATGTCCGCCGCGGCCGGATTGATGGCGAACACGCGTCCCGTGCCGACCACCGGTGGCTGGGGTGCCGGGGTCGGTGCGGGTGCCGGCGTCGGGATC
>JBJTBO010000033.1:0-5130 GCA_046091445.1 Planctomycetaceae bacterium
CCGACCGCGTCGCCCGCACCACACGAGCCTCCCGACCGGCCCGAAGCCGATCCTCTCTTGCTCTCTGTCGGTGATCGCTTCGACGACTTCGAGGTGGTCTCGGTGCTCGGCCGCGGCAGTTTCGGCACCGTGTATCTGGCCCGGGAAGTGTCACTCGACCGCCGCGTCGCGCTCAAGATCTCGCCCTGTCGTGGCCAGGAAGGCCAGGCGCTGGCCCGACTCGACCACCCGCACATCGTCACCGTGCACGGTCAGCAGGCCCGGGACGGGCTGCGGATCCTGTGCATGCAGTACGTGCCTTCGTTGCCGCTGGACAAGCTTCTCGGCGAACTGGCTCCGCAGGCCGCCGCGTGGAGCGGTGCCGACCTGCTCGCGGCCGTCGACCGCACGGGTGCCGCGGCGGTGGAATTCGATCCCGGGCAGCTGGAGGATCGCCAGATGCTCGCCGCGCTCGATCACGTCGCAGCCGTCTGCTTCATCGGCAGCCGCCTCGCCGCCGCGCTCGGGCACGCGCACCGGCAGGGCGTGCTGCACCGCGACATCAAGCCGGCCAACGTGCTCATCAGCCGCTATGGGCGGCCCTTGTTGGTCGACTTCAACATGGCCACTGCCGACACGGCACCTGACGAGGCGATGTTCGGCGGAACGCTGGCCTACATGGCGCCGGAGCACCTCGCGGCGTTCGAGGCAAACGAGGCCACGTCACCGAGCGCGGTCGACGCGGCGTCGGACCAATATTCCCTCGGCGTGCTGATCTACGAACTGGCGGTGGGCCAGCTGCCGTTTCCGACGCCTGCGGATCGCACCCTGCCGCTGGCCGAGCGGCTCAGGGCTTTGGCCGGTGCCCGCATCGACCCCGGGCCGGACTGGGCAGGCCCGTTGTGGCAGGCCGAGCCGGGCATCGCCGCAGTGCTTCGCCGGGCACTGGCGCCCGATCCCTCGGCCCGCTGGCCGTCGTGCGATGCCTTTGCCGAGGCGCTCGCCGACACGATCGGCCTGCGGAGCGCGCTCGTCGCGGTGCGGAGGGAGAACTTCCTGCCGTCCTGGTGCGGCCGGCACCCGTTCGTCGCACTGGCACTGGCCGGCGTCCTTCCCAATGCGGTCGGGAGCGCCGTGAACATTCCCTACAACCTCCTGAGGGTCGTGCCACGGGAGCAGGAGCCGACGTTCCTCCAGGTCGTCAACCTCTACAACCTCTTCGTCTATCCCGTCTGCCTGACCATGCTCGTGGCGGTCGTGTGGCCTGTGTTCGAGGGGTGGCGCGGCCGATCGAGCGAGTCGGCCAAGCGGCTCCGGGCCCGATCGCTGTTCCTGCCCCGTTGGGCGATTCGCATCTCGCTGGTCGGTTGGCTCCCCGGGGCGTTCTTTTTTCCGTGGGCGCTGCATGCCCGGGCCGTCACGCTGCCGTGGACGCACCTGGCCCACTTCCACATCTCGATCCTCATCGCGGGGCTGATCGCCGTCACCTATTCCGCACTCGCCGTGTTGTGCATCGTCGCCTTCATCATCTACCCGGCCTTCTGGGTCGATCCGGCTCGGTTTCGCAGGCGGGCGGTACGGGAGGTCGCTCCGGTGCTCCGCGCGATGCGCTTCATCCCGTTTCTCGCCGGAGCGATTCCGCTGGTCGCCGTGATGCTCCTCATCACCGCCAGCCCGCGCACCTTCTCCGACGACGAGTACGCGGCGTTCCGGTTGCTCACGCTGGTGCTGATCGCGCTCGGCATGGCGGGCTTCGAATTCGCCCGCCTGGCGATGACACGGGCCCGCGGAGCACTCGAGGCCTTCACCGGCGTCGCCGGCACGGACGCCGGCACGTCATCGGATCGCGCCTCGGATCGCGCCTCGGTCCCGTCGAGCGCGTACCCTCACGCGTGAATCGGGTCGGTGATTCAGGTACAGTCCGAGCGTTCTGCGACAGGCGATGGGCACGAGAGGTCCTGCTCACACGCCCCCTCCGTCACGGACCGTCATCATGCTCAAAGGGTATGCCGATCACTGGGCGCTCGTCACGGGAGCATCCTCGGGGATCGGAGCCGAGTTCAGCCGGCAGCTCGCCGCGAGGGGAATGCATCTGGTGCTGGTGGCCCGTCGTGAGGATCGCCTGCGGGGCCTCGCTGGGGAACTCGAGACGGCCCACGGCACCCGCTGCGAGATCGTTCCCGCGGACCTGTCGCAGCCCCATGCGGGCCGGGACCTCCTCGCCGAGGTCTCCCGTCGCGGCATCATCGTGGAACTGCTCGTCAACAACGCGGGATTCGGCCTCGTGTCATCCGTGGAGGAGACCGACGTCGGGCGGGCCCTCGAACTGATTCAGGTCAACGTCACCGGACTGACCGAACTGACGCTCCTGATGGCGCAGGAGATGGTGCAACGCGGACACGGGGGGATCATCAACATCGGTTCGGTCGTCTCGTTCCAACCGGTGGGCTACATGGGTGTCTACGCCGCGAGCAAGGCCTATGTGCTGCACTTCAGCGAGGCCCTCTGGGCGGAACTGCGATCACGCGGTGTCACGGTGACGGCCCTCTGCCCGGGTACGACGAAGACCGAGTTCTTCGACCATTCCGGCGTGCCCGGCTGGGCGGAGCGCACCTGGTCGCAGGACGTGAAGACGGTGGTCAGTACCGGACTCAAGGCGTTTGACGCCCGCCGTCAATACGTGGTCTCGGGATGGACGAACTACCTGCTCTCCCTCGCCGTGAGGCTGGCGACGCGGGCCACCGTGGTCAACGGGTCGATGTCGGTCTTCCGCCCACGCGCCGCGCGCCACTGAACGCCACGGATGTGCGTCACGAACCGGCGGGATGATCACAGGCGGGGCGATGCGGCTGGGTCCGCAGGGCGTCCGCGCCCGGCGTCAGTATTGGATGGCGATGCCCGCGTCGGAGAAGAAGGGGGCGGCGTCGGGCGTGAGTCCCCAGCCGATGCGCAGTCCGATTTCGACGTTCCGTGCGATCTCGTAGTGCGTACCCGGGCTGAAGAAGGGCTGCGCCGTGTCGTCGACGAGGCCCTGCGTCGAGGAACCGAACCACTCGGCGTGGGCCTCCCAGCGCTCGGTGAGGGGAACACGGAGCACGACCGACGGCGTCCAGCGACTGAACCAGTTCTCGATGCCCTCGGAATAGGAGTAGCGCAGAGCCCCGTCGAGCCTCCACTCGTCCCAAAACTCCCACCCTGCGACGAGCGTCGCGACGGGGACCGTGCCGAAGGCGGTGCCGTAGGTGGGCGTCGCCCCCTCCATGATGAAGCAGCTGTCGGGCAGCCAGCCGTCCTGATGTGACGTCGCCAGTTTGAAGCCATAGAGGATGCTCGATTCGTAGAGCGCACTGCCGTCGAGCATCCCCTCGCCGACCTCCACGCTCGTGACGACGTTACCCTGTGAGCCGACGCCGTAGTTGGCGCCGAACCGGAGTTCGAACCACTCGTTCACGCCCTGCCGCAGGAGGAACTCCGGGTAGTTGTTCGTCGGCAGGCCGATGGAGTTGTCGATGTAGACGTGCGACGCCTCGATCAGGCCGCGGTTCGGACCCACGCAGTACGCGGACGGCGTGAATGCGTCGCGGTCCGCATCGAGTTCGAAGGCGATCGCCCCCGTCGAGAGAACGACCGCGGCAACCATCCCGGCGAGGGCGGTGCCGACGGAGGGGCCGACCACGGGCAGAGTCGGGCTACGGTGCACGATGGCGGTGGCTCTGCTTCGGGGGCGTCTCGGGAGAGTCGGACCTGCCGAACCTCGGCGAGAGACTTTCCGCCGGAATCGGCAGCACTTGCCGGAATTGCCGCGTTGCATGGGAAGATGGGGGTTCGGACGGGACACTCCGGCCGACCGTGGTCCGCGACGCGGTCGCATGGGAGACGACCACTTCGTCGCGGCCGGCGCCTCACGGAAGATCATGAGATCGAGATGGCGAACGTGCCCGACATGCCGGCGGACGGATGGTTCATCGCCCGCAACCGCGAGCAGGACGGTCCCTTCACGGCCAAGCGGCAGCGGCAGATGGCCAGGCAGGGATGGCTCACTCCGGACGACCTCGTATGGCATCCCATGCTGCCGGCCTGGACGCCCGCACGCGCCATCGACGGGCTTTTCGGGACGTCGTGGTCACGCCTTCTCGGCGCCGCCATTCCCGGCCTGCGCGCGCCGGCGGCACGGGCAGCGGTGTCCACGGGCCCAACCGCCCCCGACGCACCACGTCGCCGATCGTCGCGACGACGAAGGCAACGTCGCGCGGCGAAGGCGAACGCAGCGGGGATCGCGTGGCCCGAGGTCAGGCCGAGGCACCTGATCGCAGTGGCGGGTGTCGTGCTTGCGGCGCTCGGGGTGGCGTTCTTCACGATCGCCGCATCCCCACTCGCCCGTGGGCTGCTCATCGGCGGCATCGTCACGACGGGCGCCGCCTTCATGCCCGAGATCACGCGATTCGCCATCCGGGGAACACGTCTTCTGGAACGCATGCGTCACGAGGCGATCGAACGTCGGGTGCGGAAGCAGGATGAGACGAGTGAACGCCGGCAGGTGGAGGAGGAGGCCCGGCTGCGGCTCGCCGAAGAGCAGCGTGTGGCAGCCTCCTGGGCGACGCCGCCGCAGGCCGAGCGGGTGGTGGTGGTGCGGGAACCGCGCGTCAAGCGGTGGAACCGCTGGGTCGCGGCGCTCCTGAGCGCCGTGATTCCGGGACTCGGCCAGGGCTACAAGGGCGAGGTCGCGGCCGGCATCGCCTGGTGCGTGATCGTGGTGGCGGGGTACACCGTCGTCACCACGCTCGGCGTCGTGCTCCACGCCTGCTGCTGCCTCGGCGCGGCGACGGGCGATCCCTGGACCGAGGAACGCACCTCGGTGGTACGGGTATGAGTGCCCTCCCCGGTGGGGCATGGCCGGGTTTTCGCGGCACGTCATCCGGGGTATTCTCGGAATCAGACGCGGCCTGAATGCGAGCGGACCTGATGGCTGCCTGCGGGATCGACACCTGCGTTCGTGGCATGGCGAGGCTGGCCGTTCTCGCCACGTTCCTCTGCCGGGTGATCACGACGACCGCAATGGCGGCCGACCCCGATCCGGCCGCGGCTCCGCCACCCGGCGTCGTTCCGCAGGTCGCCGTCACGCCGACAGACTCGGCAGGCCGACCGCTCCAC
>JBJTBO010000034.1:0-4441 GCA_046091445.1 Planctomycetaceae bacterium
AGTACCTGGTGGGAGGCCAGCGGCAAGAGCGAGGCGACCGCGATCCACGCTCTCGGCATCATGCCGCCAGCCCTGTTCAAGCAGCCGCCGGGCCCCTGGGAATCGCGACACCAGGTTCGATTCGGGCTGGGCGCGGGATGCGACTGCGAGGCGGCCGCCCTGGGGTGGATGCCTCGGGTAGTGGATTCCCGGGTGGGCCTGGTGGAATGCCCGGGACGGGTGCGGGTGACGCCGGGAATGCCGCACCGACCGACACCGAACTGCTCAGCTTTGCGTATGTCGACTTCGGCGGCAGCGCGCTCGCGGCCGACAAGTTGGCGACGGAGCCGGGTGCCGAGATGGTCCATCTCATGCCGTTCGCCCTGCGTGTCGTCATCGATCAGCGGAAGATCGATGCGTTTCTTGTCGCCCTGGCCGCCTCGCCCATTCCGATCGACGTCCGTCAGATTCGCATCAACGCAGACGGTGCGACGAACATGCTCAGCGGGGCCGGTGGCATGCCTGGCATGATGCCGATGGGCTCGGGAGACCCGAACGCGTTCGCTGGAGGTGGCGGCTTCCCCGCTGCTGCCGGACTGCGGCGCCACGATGTCCACCTCGAGGTTCGCGGTACGGTTGCCCTCGCCACCAAGCGTGGCGATCCCGTGGTGGTCGCGCCGCCGACGGCAGGCTTTCCGCGTCACGGATTCGGTCGGTCGATCGCCCGACTTCCAGCCATGCGAGGTCGACGGCCTGTTCTCTCGGTTCACCGCGGTGTGGAGGCCCGTTCATGAAGGCTCCCAGTGTCAAGTTCGATCCGACGGCTATCGGCATGTTC
The DNA here is from genome assembly GCA_046091445.1 of Planctomycetaceae bacterium. Taxonomy (GTDB): domain Bacteria; phylum Planctomycetota; class Planctomycetia; order Pirellulales; family UBA1268; genus QWPN01. The sequence goes on from JBJTBO010000034.1 coordinate 818, forward strand.
TTCCTCGCCCACGGCGAGAAGATTGCGGTCGCCATCGTGTCCGTGGTGGCCCTCCTTCTGGCTTGGGGAGGGGTGCAGGCCGTGCGAGGACGTTCGGTGACGAGCGACCGTCGTCCGGACGTCATCGTTCAGGAGGCGACGCGCGCGGAGGCGCACATGGTCAAGGATAAGGCCGTGCCTGAGGCGATGGTGGTCGCGACGACCTCGCTTGCGACGGACCTCGAACCATGGCGTTCGCCCAAGATCGAAGCACCGCCAACCCTCGCGCTCCTTGACCGCCCTCTGTTCGACGCCGAATCGAAGCGTTCCCGGCCGGATATCCTGCCGATCGAGGATCTCATGGTGTCCACCGGGCTCGTCGTCCTTCCGCAGCGGATGGTGCCCGGCGACGATGGGGGATTTCCGGGAACCGCCGAGTCGCCTCAATTCCCGGGTACCCCGGAGCAACCGGCGGCGGAGACGCCCGCCCGGCGAGGCAGAAATCTGCGCAAGCCCCCGCAGCAGACCTCGGAGAGCACGCTGCCTCCCGGTTCTCCCTACATGGGAATGATGATGGCGGCCCAGGCACTGCCGGGAAAAGTGAAGGTGGTCCCCTACGCGATCGTGACGGGCCTGATCCCGGCCCGCAAGCAGTTTGAGGAGTATCGCCGGCGATTCGGCACCGCGACGTTTCAGGATCCGCGCCGCGATACGCCGCTGTGGAGCGACTACGAGATCGATCGGAGTGTCGTCGCTCCGGATGGCACGGACGACTGGGCCCCGCTCGATCTCTCCAAGGTGGCCGCCGCGCAGATGGCGGAATGGACGGGCGTCGCTCAGGACCTCGTGCCTCCGTTCTTCATGCTCGGCGCAGACGAGGCGGTTCTCAATCGTGCTGCGACACCGTTTCCGTTCTGCGGCCCACTTCCCCAACGCATGGATGGAGCATGGGGTGACGAGGTCGTCCATCCGTGGATCGTGCGCACGGCTCAAGAGATGATGGAGCGGCAGCGGGCGGCAGCCGTGCCCGCGACGAACGCGCCGCAGGGACAGGGACCGATCGACGTCTTCCAGGGTGCGGGCGGAGGCTTCGGCCCCGGCGGGTATGGAGCGCCCGGTGGGTCGATGATGCCCCCGCCGGGGATGATGTCGGGCCCTGGGATGATGTCGGGCCCTGGGATGATGTCGGGCCCTGGGATGATGTCGGGCCCTGGGATGATGTCGCCGCCGGCAATGATGTCTGGGCCCGGCATGATGTCCGATCCAGCCTTGATGGCAGGGTCCGGAATGATGGACGGCGGCATGGGCATGCCTGCGAATGCGATGGCGCAGCGGCCGGAGTATCGGCTGTTTCGCTTTGTCGATACGACCGTGGAGCCCGGCAAACGATACCGCTACCGGGTGCGACTCAAGGTGTGGAATCCAAACTGGAGTCCAAATCCCGAGCAGATGCGGCCGCATGTCGCCGACTTCTCGATCACGAAGGAGCAGCGGATCGGATCCCCCGACAGCGCCGTGTCGTCCATCGCGCGGGTGCCGGAGACGACGTCGCTGCTGCTCGCGACGCTGCCCGACGCCGAGAGGAAACGGCTGAAGATCAAGCCGGGCACGTTCGAGATTCTGGTCAAGGCGACGACGGAGAAGACCGGTGACTTCACGCTGCGAAGTGTGCTGAGCGACATCGGCGGCTTCGCGAACGTCGACTCCAAGCTCAATAAGACCGGCGACGTGCGGTCGCGTGGCGACGACGTCTCAACCGGGTTGCTGCTCCTCGACGCCGTCGGGGAGCAGGGCGATACGGCGGAGGGGCCGGCTGCAAAGCGTGCGAAAGCGCCCCCAGAGCCTTTCGAGATGCTCTTCGCGCGTGACGACGGGACGTTCGAACTGGTGTCGGCCGCGGAGTCGCAGCCGTCCTTCGTCCGCTACCGCCAAACACTCCCCGATGGCGAGGACACGCGGCGAGGTCCGGCAGCCCAGCAGACGCCGGGGTCCCCGTACGGATCGCCCGCCATGATCTCGTCGCCCTTCGGTCAGGTATCTCCATGAATCACACCATCGGCAACCACCGACGGGATTTCCTGGCCGCTCTGGTCCCCGTTGTGTGCATGCTCGTCATCGGGACGAGCCTGCGGTTCGCGGCCGCCGCCGACGTGCCGAAGGATTGGCGGGTCTTTGAAACGGACCAGCGGACCCAGGACTATCGAAACAAACTGCGGGAGGGCACGTTCGACGCCACCAGCCGGGGATTCCTCACGGACGTCGCCCTTCCTCAACTCGCCCTTCCAGCCAATCGCGACTCGATCGATCGGGTCCGGCGTCGCATCCGTGAATCCTTGGTGGCAGAGCCGTCCCTCCCGACCACCGTGGAGTTCATGACGGCCCTCGCAAGGGACAACGCGGCCCCGCTGGCCGTACGGATCAACGCCATGCTCCTGCTCGGTGAACTCACCGGGCGCGACAAGAAACCGTGGCCGGCAGCTGCGGAACCACTCGTCACCGCCGTCGGTGATGCCTCCATGCCGATGGCCCTGCGCGTGGCAGCGGCCGCCGGACTCGACCGTCACGTTGCCACTGCCGCGAAGGACGTCGCGGCGACCGGCGGACCGGCGCTCGTGTCGGTGGCCAAGGCCGATCCGGCCGCCGCCGACCCCGTGGCCGTGAACTGGCTTGCCGGTCGTGCCCTCCTGATGCTTGCCGCCATGGGGAGCGACGCACCCGCGGAGGCGACCGGCGTGGCCGCTGCGCTTCTGGCCGATGACGCGCGTCCCATCGATGTCCGTGTGAGGGCAGCAGCGGCTCTCGGCGGGACCGTCGCCGAGGGACGTGGGGTCGATGCCACGGCATCGCTCCAGGGCATACGTGACCTCGCCCTCACGATCGTGAAGGACGAGCGCGAACGAGCCCGACGGGCAGGCTCTCAGGCGCCCGGATACCCGGGGAGCCCGGGATACGGCGATCCATCCATGCTCGCGCCTCCCATGATGGCACCTCCGGGATTTCCCGACCCGTCCCTTGGCGGCGGACCGGGATTCGGTGGGCCGGGCATGCCGGTCGGTTCGTTTCCGGGGAGCGCGCCGATGGGCCCCTCGGGTATGCCTGCACCGGCGATGTCGCCGGCGATCGAGGGATTGCAGTTGTCCTTCCGTCGGGCGGCATGGCGGCTGTGGATGCTCGGAAACGCAATCGAGAAGGACGGGGCCACGTCAGGACTCATCCTCGTCGCCGGTCCTCTTCAGGAAAACGCCCGGCAACTCGCAAAGGTGCTGCGAGACGGGGCGACGGCGATCGACGCCGCCCCGTCTCCCGCCACGATCGAGAGGGCATTCAAGACGCTCGGTGGCAAAGATGCCAAAAGCGCGGCTCCCGCCGCAGGGCAGGCGGCTGGTGGACAGGCCGCGCCGGCCGTTGCCGAAGGCGCGGGGCCTGAACAAGCGGCCGCTGGGCCGGCGGCTGCCGCAGCACCTGCGGCGCCACCTGCCCCGGCACAGCCGGCCGCTCCCAATCCGTTCGCCCAATGAGGGGTTGGCAAGGCGAGGGTTGGCAAGGCGTTGTTATCGCCGCTCACATGAGCGGCGTCGGTCGGCGCAGCGGTCGGGCTGATCGCGGGATTCCGACTTCCGAGGACCGACTACCGCTTGATCAGGT
>JBJTBO010000035.1:0-3465 GCA_046091445.1 Planctomycetaceae bacterium
GCCCTGCTCGACGAGCAGGGCCGCGGCGACGCTCGAATCGACGCCGCCGGACATGGCGACGACGACCCGCGACGGCCGCTCGATGACGGATCGGGTCATGGACCTGAGTGGACCGGCGCCCGGGGAGCACCGCGGCCCGCCGCCGCACGGCCGTCGCCACGAAACACGCGAGCCGGTTCACCCACGGATGAACCGGCTCGCCATGAGGGACCTCACCATGAGGGACAGCCGCAGGCCGAGGGCCGGCGGGATCAGTACATGTCGTAGTCGCCGCCGTGACCCGCGTGACCCTTCGCCTTCGACTCCTTCGGCTTCTCGGCGATGAGGGCGTCGCTCGTGAGCAGGAGCGTCGACACGCTCGTGGCGTTTTGAAGCGCGGTGCGGGTGACCTTCGCGGGATCGATCACGCCGGCCTTCACGAGGTCCTCGTATTCGCCCGTAGCGGCGTTGTAGCCCTGATTGCCACTCGCGGCGAGCACCTTCTCGCAGACGATCGAGCCATCCTGGCCGGCGTTCGCCGCGATCATGGTCAGCGGCGCCCGGGCCGCCCGCACCACGATGTTGAAGCCGACCGTCTCATCGTCGCTGAGGCCCTTCGGCTTCACCTGCGAACTCGCACGGAGCAGGGCCACGCCGCCGCCAGGCAGGATGCCCTCCTCGACGGCCGCCCGGGTCGCGTGGAGCGCGTCCTCGACGCGGGCCTTCTTCTCCTTCATCTCGCTCTCGGTCGCCGCCCCGACGTTGATCTTCGCGACCCCTCCTGCGAGCTTCGCGAGCCGCTCCTCGAGCTTCTCGCGGTCGTAGTCGCTCGTCGAGTTCTCGATCTCGCGACGGATCTGCTCGATCCGCGCCTTGATGTCGCCCGACTTGCCCGCTCCCTCGATGATGGTCGTGTTGTCCTTGTCGACGATCACCTTCTTGGCGCGGCCAAGCTCGGCCAGCCCGAGGTTCTCGAGCTTCATGCCGAGGTTCTCGAAAACGGCCGTCGCCCCGGTGAGGATCGCGATGTCCTCGAGCATCGCCTTGCGGCGGTCGCCGTAGCCGGGAGCCTTCACCGCACAGATCTGGAACGTGCCACGGAGCCGGTTGATGACGAGCGTGGCGAGCGCCTCGCCGTCCACCTCCTCCGACACGATCAGCAGCGGCTTGCCGGCGTTCACGACGGCCTCGAGCAGCGGCACGATGTCCTTGACGCTCGAGATCTTCTTCTCGAAGACGAGGATGTAGCAGTCCTCGAGCACGCACTGCATCTGCTGCGGATTCGTCACGAAGTAGGGCGACAGGTAGCCGCGGTCGAACTGCATCCCCTCGACGAACTCGATCTCCGTCTTGAGGCTCTTCCCCTCGTCGACGGTGATGACGCCGTCCTTGCCGACCTTGTCCATCGCCTCGGCGAGCAGTTCGCCGATCTCGGCGTCATTGTTGGCGGCGATCGCCGCCACCTGGGCCATTTCCTTGCGGCCCTTCACCGGGATGGCGAGATCCACGAGCTTCGCCGTGATCTCGGCCACCGCCTTCTCGATGCCCTGCTTCATCTGCACGGGGTTCACGCCCGCGACGACGGCCTTGAGGCCCTCGTTGAACACCGCCTCCGCCAGCACCGTGGCGGTCGTCGTGCCGTCACCGGCGACGTCGCTCGTCTTGCTCGCGACCTCGCGCACCATCCGGGCGCCCATGTTTTCGTAGACGTCCTCGAGGTCGATCTCCTTCGCGACCGTCACACCGTCCTTGGTCACGGTCGGCGAGCCAAAGCTCTTCTGGAGGATGACGTTGCGCCCCTTGGGGCCGAGCGTCACCTTCACGGCGCGAGCGAGCTTTTGCACGCCGCGGCGCATCGCCTCACGCGCTTCCTGGTCGAATGCCATCATCTTGGCCATGGGTCGGATACTCCGGAGAAGGGTTGGTTTTCGTCGTGGATCGGATCGAGTGTCACGGAACGATGGTTCGGGGTCGGAACGACACGCCGCCGCACGGCGGCCTCAGACTCAGCCCAGCACCGCCAGGATGTCGTCCTCCCGCATGAGCAGGAGCTCGGCATCGCCCACCTTGAAGGGCTCACCCGCGTAGCTCGTGAAGACGACCCGGTCACCGGGCCGAACCTGCAGCGGGTGGCGGTGTCCCTTGTCGTCGAGCTTGCCTTCGCCGACGCTCACCACGGTTCCCCGCGCGGGCTTGTCCTTCGCGGAATCGGGGAGGAGGATTCCGCCGGATGTCTTCTGCACCCCTTCCTCGCGCTCCACGACCACCCGATCGCCGAGCGGCATCAGGGTCGACTTCTTCTTTGCACTTTTGGTGGCGGTCGCTGACATGATCCTCGTCATCTCCTGTCTCGGGAACGGTCGGACTTGGGCAGGGTGGATTCGGGAAGGGCGGATGTGACGGATGCGGTTCGCGGTGCGGACGGTCCGGACGACATGCCGCGAGGCATCTTCTCCACCGGCAGAGAAGCCGACGGGGAAGGGAACCCTGCGGGCGATGTGCACCGAGCCGAACCTGCCGCCCCGGCACCAGCCGTGTGGCGTGCCGCAAGGAGAGCAACTGGCGCGCCACAAAGCCGAAAATGTGGTTTCCCATTGAATTCCGCTGCTCGATGGCGAAATCGGGCTCGCAATCTATATTTGTGCTGAAGGTGACGGTGGGCATGTCTCTGCCAAAGTGGCAGCGCGCGGCGAAAACGACCGGCACTGAGACGATTGCCGCTTGTGGGAGCGGGGTCGTGGCACGTTCGTGGCTCAGCGACTACCTTGCACGACTCGCTTGGTTGTGACTGCCAATTCGGAGCGGCTCCATGACGGCCCACCACCGGATCGACGTTTCAAAAGTCGGCGATGTCACGGTCGTCCGCTTCGTCGACAAGACGGTGCTCGACGAATCGAGCATCCACGAGCTTGGACAGGAGCTCTTCGGCCTGGTCGACGCCCAGAATGGCCGCAAAATGGTCCTCAACTTCTCGAATGTCGAATTCATCTCGAGCGCGACGCTCGGAAAGCTCATCGTGCTCGATCGCAAGGTGAAGACGCTCAACGGCCGGTTGCGCATGTGCCACATCCGACCGGAGATTCTCGAGGTGTTCCGGATCACCAAACTCGACAAGTTGTTCGACATCCGCGATGGGGAGTCCGAGGCGCTCGCGGCCTTCTAGGACGACGGGGCGTGGCCGGGCCACGGGGAACTGACCGCCATGGGACATGAATCGACGGCCGGCTGGCATCGGCAGGTTCGCCTGCCGAGCGAGCGAGGTGCGAGCCGAACGGTCACCGACGAATTGCTCGAGCAGCTCGGCGCCCATGGGTGGTCCGCCGAGGAGGTATTCGCCATCCACCTCGCCGCGGAGGAGGCGATCGTCAACGCCATCGTGCACGGCAACAAGCTCGATCCTGCGAAGTGCGTCGCGGTCTTGTGCGAGGTGAGCACGAATCACGTCAAGATCGAGGTGGAGGACGAGGGGGATGGCTTCGACCCGGC
>JBJTBO010000036.1:0-2090 GCA_046091445.1 Planctomycetaceae bacterium
GCAGGGCGTCGAGGGACGGTGTGGCAAGCGGCATGAGGTCGATCTCCTCGCGCGACGATCCGGCCGCGACGGATCCTGACTGGAAGTCTCGGCTGGAAGTCTCGGCTGGAACGAGTGGAGCGCGACGGTCACGTCGCGGCGACGGCACACACTCTACAGGCTCGCATTCCGCCGCGGGGCGCGAACGGGCGGCGCCGGTCCACCGAATTGAAAACTCTCGTCGCCGGATGCTACGTTCGGGAGGTTTGCCCGCATCCGGCCCCCCGACCCCCCTCCATGCCGCGTCGCGACGACCTCCACACGATCCTCCTCATCGGATCCGGGCCGATCGTCATCGGGCAGGCCTGCGAGTTCGATTATTCCGGCACGCAGGCCTGCAAGAGCCTCCGCGAGGACGGCTACCGGGTCGTGCTCGTGAACTCGAACCCGGCCACGATCATGACCGATCCCGGCACGGCCGACCGGACCTACATCGAGCCGCTCACGGCCGAGATGCTCGAGAAGGTGATCGAGGTGGAGCGGCCCGACGCCGTGCTGCCCACGCTCGGCGGCCAGACGGCGCTCAACCTCGCGATGGAGCTCGATCGCCGGGGCGTCCTGACGAAGCACGGCGTCGAGATGATCGGGGCGAAGGCGGAGGCGATCCGGCGCGGCGAGGACCGGGAGATCTTCAAGGCGACCATGCAGGCCATCGGCCTCGAGACCTGCCGCGGGCGCATCGTGAGGAGCCTCGCCGAGGCGCGGGACGTGCTGACCGAGATCGGACTCCCGGCGGTGATCCGCCCGAGTTTCACGCTCGGTGGTTCCGGATCGGGCGTCGCCTTCAATCGCGACGAGTTCGACACGAAGGTCCAGCGGGGGCTCGACCTTTCGCCGGTCGGCGAGGTGCTCGTCGAGGAGTCGATCCTCGGCTGGAAGGAATACGAGATGGAGGTGATGCGCGACGCGGACGACAACGCGGTCGTGATCTGCTCCATCGAGAACTTCGACCCGTGCGGCGTGCACACCGGCGATTCGATCACCGTCGCCCCCGCCATGACGCTCACCGACCGCCAGTACCAGCGGATGCGCGACGCGAGCTTCGCGGTGATCCGGGCGATCGGCGTCGAGACCGGTGGATCGAACATCCAGTTCGCCGTCCATCCCGGCACGGGCCGCATGATCGTGATCGAGATGAACCCCCGCGTGAGCCGGTCGTCGGCGCTCGCGAGCAAGGCCACGGGGTTTCCGATCGCCAAGATCGCCGCGAAGCTCGCGGTCGGCTGGCGGCTCCACGAACTGCCCAACGACATCACGCGGCGCACGAAGGCCTGCTTCGAGCCGGCGATCGACTCCGTGGTGGTCAAGGTGCCCCGCTTCGCCTTCGAGAAGTTTCCGGAGGCGGACGCCCGGCTCACCACGCAGATGAAGAGCGTGGGCGAGACGATGGCGATCGGCCGCACGTTCAAGGAGGCGTTTCAGAAGGCGCTGCGCGGCCTCGAGGTGGGCGGCTTCGGCCTCGGCTGCGACTCGAAGGATCTCTGGGGCACGGCCGCCGAGCCGTCGCTCGACGACATCCGCGCACGCATCGCCACCCCCGATCCGGACCGGGTGCGATACCTGCGCTACGCGGTCCTCGCCGGCCTCTCGCCGGCCGAGATCCACGAACTCACCCAGATCGATCCCTGGTTCCTCGACCAGATCCGCCAGTTGGTCGAGATCGAAAGCCTGCTGCGGGAGGCCGGCTCGCTCGCCGGGCTCGACGATGGGACCCTGCGGGCCGCCAAGCAGGCGGGCTTCGCCGACCGCCAGCTCGCCGTGCTCCTCGGCGCGACGGAGTGGGAGGTGCGCGAGGATCGCCGGCGCCGGGGGATCGTCGCCACGTTCAAGGCGGTGGACACCTGCGCGGCCGAGTTCGAGGCGCAGACCCCGTACTACTACTCGACCTGGGAGGAGGAGAGCGAGGTTCCACGGAAGGAGCCGGGCCGGAAGCGGGTGATGATCCTCGGCGGCGGCCCCAACCGGATCGGGCAGGGCATCGAGTTCGACTACTGCTGCTGCCATGCGAGCTTCGCCCTGCGGGAGCTCGGCATCGAGAGCGTGATGGTCAA
>JBJTBO010000037.1:0-5358 GCA_046091445.1 Planctomycetaceae bacterium
TCACCGGGTTCACCGAGGCGGTCGACGGCGGTGGCGGCCTTCCTCGCGAATCGATCGGCGTCGGCGCCGTCGCGCAGCAGGCCGCGCTGACGCTCGGCCGTCGCCGGCATCGCCAGCGCGAGGTCGAGCGCCGGTGCCGGCTGTGCCAACATCGCGATGTCCGCCGCGTTGCGTCGACCGGGCCCCGGGACCGTGGCCGCCTTCTCGGCCAGCTCGCCGCCGCCGCGAGCCTGCGGCACGCCGTTGGCATCGGCTGCGAGGCCGGAGCCCGCGATGTCCTTGGCGCGCTCGAGCTGCCCCGCCGGGCCGTCGGTCGCCGCGATCCGTTTGGCCGCCGGCTGCCCGGTCGACGAGGACCGCGGCAGGACGACCTCGCGCTCCGCCAGGAGCGACGGCGACTCCCTCGTCGCCACGAGGCCCACGAGCAGCGACGCGGCCAACGCGCCGGAGAGCGTGAGCCAGCCGAGGCGACGCCGGGCTCGCGGTGTGCCGGACACCGTGGCCGGGGAGCGGTCCGCGACCTCTTCCGACGCCGACTCGGTCGCTCGTGCGAGCGCTGCCACGACCGCTCGGCGCAGGTCGGTCGACGGTGGTGCGGCGTCGAGCCGCCGCGTGGCGCGCAGCGCCTCCGCGATGGCGCGCGTCTCCTCCACGACGCGCCGGGCGTCTGGATCGGCGAGCAGCCGCTCGACGGCGGACCGGTCCGCGGCGTCGAGCTGGCCGAGCGCGTAGGCGGTGAGGAGCGCGGCGCGCTCCTCGGTCGCGGCCCGTCGGTCGTCGGGCGTTGGCAGCGATGCGGCGGCGGGCGGCTGTCGATCGGTCATCGGAGGCTCGCTTTCAGGGTGGCGGGTGGCGGGGTGATGGATGGCCCGGGCGGCACGCGCCCGGCGGCACGATGTCAGGAAGGGGCGGCGGACGCGTCCGCGACGCCGGTGCGTTCGTGAGTGACGAGGCTCCGCACCCGCGGATGGCCGCGGAGGCTCATGAGGCCGCGATGCGCGAGCACGCGCACGTGACCCTCCTGGCGGCCGGTCACCTCGGCGATCTGCCGATACGTGAGTCCCTCGCACCACAGGTCGATCGTCTCGCGCTGCGCGGCGGGCAGGTCCGCGAGGAGGCCGCGGAGGAGTGCGGCGAGGTCGGCCCGTTCGGCCAGCATCGCGGGATCGTCCGCGGCGGCGGTGACGGGTCCATCGGCGTGCGGGCTCGTCGGCGGTCCGTCACCGAGCGTGTGCTCCCGGCCCGCGCGGCGCAGATGGTCGAGCGCGCGGTTGCGGCAGACGCGGAAGAGCCAGGGGGCGACGCGGCCCTCGAGGCGTTCACGCGACTCGCAGCAGAGCGTGACGAACGCATGCTGTACCGCGTCGGCCGCGAGGTCGAAGTCGTCGAGCAGGTGCCGCGCGTAGCGCGACAGCGGTGCCTCGTAGGCCTCGACGGCCTCCAGGACCCACGCCTGCGGTTCTCCACCGTGCGGCATGTCACGCCTCCTCGCGTCGCGGACCGTCGTGCGTCGAGGACCGCGTGGCTCCTCACGATCGCCGACGACCCGGCTCCCGATCCGATGACGGCGGCGCCGCCGATCCGTTACACGGCCCCGCCGCCGGCCGGCATTCGTGCCGATTCCCCGCCTCGGCCGGCGATGTGAGCATTGTGTGTGGCCGGCCCCGCCGGGCCGAAACGGCATCCCCGGCGGCCCGGCCGCCCGCTACGATCCGGCCCCTGCGGCCCGCCGGGAGCGGGCCTCGCAGACACCCCCGAGGAGTCGCCGATGACGCAGACCCCCGACCGCGCGGGCACGCCCAAGCTCTTCGTCCTCGACACCAACGTCATCCTTCACGACTCGGGCTGCATCCGGAATTTCGAGGAGAACGACGTCGCGATCCCGATCACCGTCCTCGAGGAACTCGACCAGTTCAAGCGCGGCAACGAGGACATCAATTTCCAGGCGCGCGAGTTCTTGCGCCGCATCGACGCGCTGACCGGCGACGTGCTCGCGCCCGCGGGCTGCCCGCTGGGGCCCGGCCTCGGCTCGATCCGCGTGCTCCTCGGCAGCGGCCGCCGCGGCCCCGAGGCCTTCTTCGGCGACACACCCGACCACCGCATCCTTCGCACCACGCTCGACCTGCAGCACGAGTCCGCGCCGCGCCAGGTGATCCTCGTGTCGAAGGACACGAACCTGCGGATGAAGGCGAAGTCGCTCGGGCTCCGCGCCCAGGACTACACGAGCGACAAGGTCGAGGGCTTCGACACGCTCTACACCGGCAGGCGGCTCGTGGAGGGCGTCGAGTCGGAGGCGATCGACCGGCTCTACGCGAACGGCGGCATCCTGCCCTCCGCGGCGCTCGCGCTCCCGGTGCCGCCACGCGCCAACGAGAACTTCGTGCTCCGCAACGGCAGCAAGTCGGCGCTCGCCACGTTCCGTCGCGCCGACGACGCCTTCCACCGCGTCGAGAAGCTCGTCTGCTACGGCATCACGCCACGGAACGCCGAGCAGTCGTTCGCGCTCAAGGCCCTCACCGACGACTCGATCAAGCTCGTCACGCTCGCCGGCACCGCCGGCACGGGCAAGACGCTCCTCGCGCTCGCCGCGGCGCTCGAGTGCCGCCAGCGCTACCGGCAGATCCTGCTGGCCCGCCCCGTCGTGCCGCTCTCGAACCGCGACCTGGGGTATCTCCCGGGGGACATCGGGGCGAAGCTCGACCCCTACATGCAGCCGCTCTACGACAATCTCACCGTCATCCGCCACCAGTGCGGCGAGGACACGCAGGCGGCCCAGCGGATCACCGAGATGCGCGACTCCGAGAAGCTGCTGATCACGCCGCTGGCCTACATCCGCGGCCGCAGCCTGCAGCGGATGTTCTTCATCGTCGACGAGGCGCAGAACCTCACGCCCCACGAGGTCAAGACGATCATCACGCGGGCCGGCGAGGGGACGAAGATCGTATTCACCGGTGACGTCGCGCAGATCGACCAGCCGTATCTCGACGCCCTCTCCAACGGCTTCAGTTATCTGATCCAGCGGATGGTGGGCCAGCCGCTGGCGGCGCACGTCACGCTGGAGAAGGGGGAGCGGTCGGAACTGGCCGATCTCGCGAGCGAACTGTTGTAAGCCGGCCGGATGCAGGCCGGCGTCGGCAGCCCGTACCCCGTCGGCACACGCCTCCACGCCGTGCGTTTTCCGCCCCCCTGTGGCGCACGCCTCCAGGCGTGCGAATGGACGTCGCCGCCCCCTCGACGCCGCGCGTTCTCCACCCCCTGTGGCGTACGCCTCCAGGCGTGCGAATGGACGTGGCCGCCCCTGCCGGCTCCGTGGTGTGACACGCCACGGGTGGATCGGCGTCCGAGGCCCGGGTCGTTTGGTGCCGGCTGCAACACTGGTATTATCGTGCCGCTGGGGTGACCTCTTTCTCGTTGTAGGAGCGGGCCATGCACGTCGTTCGCCATCTTCCCGAGCCGAAACGTCCGCGTGGCACGGCCGCGTCCCGGCGTGGCTTCCTGCGTCGCGCGCTTGCGGCCGGTGGTGCCGCCGCCATCGCGCCGGTGGTCGTTCCGTCGTCGGCGCTCGGGCTCGACGGCGCCGTTCCACCGAGCGAGCGGATCATCGTCGGCGGCATCGGCATCGGCCGGCGGGGGGAGTACGACCTCGGCTGCTTCCTCGAGCAGCCCGACGTCCAGTTCGTCGCCGTGTGCGACGTCAAGCAGGAACGCCGCAGCGCCGTCAAGCAGATCGTGGACAAGCACCATGGCACGCCGGACTGTGCGACGTATCGCGAGGCGGACGAACTCCTCGGCCGCGACGACATCGACGCCGTGCTCATCGCGACGGGCCCCAACTGGCACGGCGCGATGGCCATGGCCGCCGCCAAGGCCGGCAAGGACGTCTACTGTGAGAAGCCCTGCACGAAGAACATCGTCGAGAGCCTCATCCTGCTCGACACGATGCGGCGCTGCGGCACGATCTTCCAGGCGGGCACGCAGCGGCGAAACCTGCCGCATTTCGCGTTCGCATGCGAGCTCGCCCGGACCGGCCGGCTCGGCACGATGAAGCGGGTCTACGCCCACCCGGCCGGCATGACTGCGAAGACCAGCGGATGGCTGCCGGAGGAGCCCGCGCCCGATCCTGCCGTCGCCGACTGGGACGCCTACCTCGGCCCGGCCGCCTGGCGCCCATTCAACTCCGGCACGCTCAAGGACGGCTTCAACTTCGAAAAGGGGGGTGGGCTCGTGGGCGGCGGCGTCCTCGAATGGGGATCCCACTGCGTCGACCTCTGCCAGTGGGCGGTCAACGACTGTCCGCCACCCGTCGAGTACGACCCGCCGCGGGATGGAGAGATCGTCACCCGCTATGCCGACGGGGTGGAGCTCGTGTTCCGGGAGAAGGGCTGGATTCCGCTCGGGTCGTGCCCGGTGCGCTTCGAGGGAGACGCCGGCTGGGTCGAGGCGGGCGATTCCGGAAAGCTCGTGCTCAGTTCACCGGCGCTCCTCGCCGGCCGCACGGTGGAGGAGATCGGCGGCTATCCGGCGACCTTCCACGTCCGCGACTTCCTCGATTGCGTGCGGACGCGGAGCCAGCCGAAGGGCAACGCCGAGGCCGCCGCCCGGGCCCACATCGCCTGCCACGCCGCCAACATCGCGATCTTCCTCGGGCGGACGGTGCGGTTCGACAACGCGACCAGCCGCTTCCTCGACGACGACGAGGCGAATCGCCTGCGATCGGAGGCCCTGCGCGAGCCCTGGCGGATCTGAGGGACCGCGGCCGTGTCGTGCCCGATGCGGACGAGGCGTGGATGACGAATCACCAACGAACGATCGAATGGATCGTGAGACACCCGGAGGATTGGACGTGACCCTGACGCACCTTCGCCCGACACTCGGCGTCGTGGCCATCCTGATCGTGGCCTGCGCGGCGGCGATCCACGGCCCGGGCGTCCGGGCGGCGGAGCCCATCGCGAAGGAGCAGGAGCTGCTCGCCGTCCTGCGGTCCGACGCGCCCGAGGCCGACAAGGCGATCACGTGCAAGTATCTCGCGGTCTACGGGTCGTCCGCCGCGGTCGCCGATCTCGCGAAGCTGCTCGGCAATCCTCATCTGGCGTCGTGGGCCCGGATTCCCCTCGAGGTCATCCCCGGTCCGGAGGCCGATTCGGCGCTCCGGGCGGCGGCGGGCTCGCTCGGCGGACGGGCCCTCGTCGGCGTCATCAACTCGATCGGTGTGCGCGGCGACGCGACCGCGGTGCCCTTGCTCGAGGGACGCCTCAAGGATGGCGATGCCGAGGTGGCGGCGGGCGCCCCCGCCGCACGCGGCGCGGTCGGGCCCCCCGCGGGCGGCGACGCGGGCGGCGGGGGGGGGGGGGCGGGCAC
>JBJTBO010000038.1:0-20980 GCA_046091445.1 Planctomycetaceae bacterium
CCGGCCACGCGCTGCTCCGACGGGTCGATCTCGCGCGGGCGGGTGACCGCGAGTCGTACGAACGACTGGCCGCGTCGCTTCCCGAGGGTGACCCGGCGCGCGGCCATGCCGTGTTTCTCTCGAACAAGGCCGCCTGCACGACCTGTCACGCGATGGCGTACGCGGGTGGAAGGATCGGTCCCGACCTGTCGAAGATCGGCGCGATCCGCACGCCCCGCGACCTCCTGGAGGCGATCGTGCTGCCGAGCGCGAGTTTCGTGAGGAGCTACGAGCCGGTGGTCATCGCCACGGCCGACGGCCGCGCGTACGCCGGCGTGATCCGCGAGGAGAACGACGCCGAGGTGGTGCTCCAGACGACCGCGACCGCCACGGAACGCATTCCGCGGGACGCGATCGAGTCGCTCGAGACGGGGAGCGTGTCGCTCATGCCCAAGGGCTACGACACGCTCCTGACACCGCAGGAACTGGCCGATCTCGTGGCCTTCCTCGCACGGGCCCGGTGACTGCGACTGCACGGGCGCGAGGGGCGCGTTTCCCCATCTGCGACGGGCGCGCCGTGCCCTCCGGGGAGGTGGGTCACCCGTGCAGGCTCCACCCGGCGCGCGGCGCGCGGGCCAGGAACGGGTCGGCGGCCCGCGTGTTGGTGACACGCATCGCCGCGGAGTCCCACAGGATCTTCTCGCCCGCGCGAAACGCCACGTTGCCCAGGTGATTGGCCTCGGTGAGCAGTCCCGCGTAGGGATCGAACGGACTGCTCGTGGGCGTGCCGTCGCGGATCGCCAGCAGCCACTCCTGATGCTGCCCCGGCGACCGTGGAATCCACGGCTCCGGTGGCGTGAAGTCCTTGAACCGCTCCTCCGGCAGGAGGACGTGCTTGCCGTAGTCGGAGAGGAGCATGCGCCCCTCGGTGCCCACGAAGAGGACCCCGCTGCCGAACGCCGGAATCCTGCCCTCGGCCAGCAGTGGCGGGCGGTGCGTGCCCTGGTACCACGTGAGCCGGCACGCCGGCCGGTCGCCGCGGGCCGGATACGCATAGACCGCCGTCATGGAGGCCGGCGCGATCTCCGGATGCGGATCGGGGCCGAGCGCCTCGACCGACACGGGCGCGTCGAGATCGAGCGCCCAGAACGGCAGGTCGTTCCAGTGGCTGCCCAGGTCGGACATCGTCCCGTTGCCGAAGTCCCACCAGCGATACCACTTGGGTCCGGGAAAGTAGACCTCGTGATACGGCCGCGCCGGAGCGGGCCCCAGCCAGAGGTCCCAGTCGAGATGCTCCGGCGGCGTCTGGGCCTCGGCCGGCCGGCCGGTGACGAACGCACGCGCACCGTCCCTGCCCACGTACCACCCATGCGGGTCGTTGTTCGCCTCGGCGTCCGCCTGGCTCTGCAGCCCCCACGCCCGGTTGACCCAGACGTGCACCTCCGTCACCGGACCGATCGCACCGCCGCGCACGAGCTCCACGACGCGCCGATAATTCTCGCTGGCATGGATCTGCGTGCCCATCTGCGTGGGCACCTTCGCCGCGGCCGCCGCCTCACGCACGAGCCGCGCCTCCTCGACGTTGAGCGTCAGCGGCTTCTCGCAGTAGACCGCCTTGCCCATGCGCAAAGCCGGCAGCGTGGCGAAGGCGTGCGTGTGCTCGCAGGTGCTGACCACCACGCCGTCGACATCGGGGGTCTCCGCGAAGAGTCGGCGAAAGTCGCGGTAGGTGCGGGCCTGCGGGCAGTGGGCGGCGGCCCGCTCCAGGCCGCGCGTGTCGACATCGCAGAGCGCCACGACGTCGGCCGGCACGGCATTGCCCTCCTTCGTCATCTCGCGAAGGTTGCCGTAGCCACGGCCACCCACACCGATGCAGGCGAGCTGCACCCGGCTGTTGAGGTTCTCTGCCCGCAGGAGCCGCGGCGCCGTGACCGCAAGTCCGGCGGCGCCGGCGACCGCGAGCGTCTCGCTGAGAAAACCGCGCCGCGTGCGCTCCTGCCGGGAAGGACCGTTCATATCGCCCGGCCCTGTTGTGTCGCCCGGCATGGTCACGTCGTGCATGTCGTCCTCGTGTTTCAAGGCTGGAGTCCCGCCGTCGCGGCCGGAGGAGGAAGGCCGTCACCACCGTACCGCCAGCCCTTGATGAAGGCGATCAGGTCGGCCATCTCCGGCACGGTGATCGCCCGCTCCATGCCGACCGGCATGAGCGAAACGCCGCTGTTGGAAATCGTCTCGATTTCATCCCGGCCGAGCGTCACCTCCCTGCCATCCTGCTGCCGGAGCGTGACCGCGCCACCGGCCTCGGAGACGACCAGCCCGGTGAGCGCCCGGCCGTCGGCGAGGACCACCGTGTAGGCGAAGAAGTTCGCGTCGATGACGCGATTCGGGTCGAGGATGTGCACGAGATACTGCTCGGGCTTCTGCGTGCGTGAGTCGGAGATGTCGGGGCCGACGTTCACGCCGACGTCGCCGATCCGATGACAGCCGGCGCAGTGCTTCGTGAAGACGAGGCGACCCCGGCCGACGTTCCCCGCCTGTTCGAGGGCCGCGCGATACCTCGCGATGACCTCCTGTCGATCCGCGGGCTGGCTGGCCGCCTGCAGCGTGGCGGCGCGCCCCGTGAGGGCGGCATCCGCGAGGCTCGCGAGCCGCTGCCAGTGGTCGGGCGTCAGGAGCGTCGCGGCCAGGCTGCCCGACTCGATGGCCTCCAGCAGCCGCGCGGCGCGTGACGGCTGACCACACGACACGTCGAGGACCGCCCGCCGGATGGCCGGAGTCTGTGACGCGACGTCGGCGAGGATCGCGTCGTCGATCGATGGATCGGTCCAACGCGACACCGTCGCGATGGCGGCGAGCCGCACCTCCTGATCGGTTCCCGCGGCGGCGAGCGGCACGAGCCTGCTCCCGGCCCCCTCGAAGCCGGCGTGCCGCAGCACGCGAATCGCCCGACTGCGTTCGGCCGCGTCGCGGCCCACGTCGGTCGCACGGGCCACCGCCGTGTCGAAGATCGCGCTCAGTGACGCGCCCGCGGCGGCATCCATCTCGCCACGCACCGCCGCCAGTGCGACGCGACGACGCTCGAGACCACGCCCGATGCCGTCGACCATCGCGATCGCCGCGTCGTCCGCGGCGTCCACGGCGTCACGCCCGCGCTCCGCCACCCCGCTCCTCAGCCGGGCCACCGCCGCCAGCGCTTCCCCGAGCGGCTCGCCACCGATGGCCGCCAGTTCCGCGAGGTCGCCAGCCACATCGGCATGCGGTGCAGCGGCATGACGATCGAGCACCGCGACGAGCACGTCCGCAGCGCGGCCCCGCACCGCGGTGCCGACGGCGGCGCGCGTCCAGCGATCGAGCGGCGCGGCACAGGCGATGTCGGCCAGCGCCCGCACGATGGCCGCCTCGCCGGCGGCGTCGGCGGCGGGCCTCTCGCCGAGGCGCAGGGCCGCCTCGAAACGCACGAGCGGCGCCGGGTCGGCAGCGGCCGCCAGCACGCGTTCGCGAAGCGGCCCTGCGGTCGCGAGCCGTGGCCCGGAAAGACGCAGGGCGGTCGCCCGGAGCCGCACGTCGCCATCGCCGTCCGCCAGCACCGAGACGAGCGTGGCATCGTCGAGCGCGCCGAGCCGCTCCAGCAGGTGCAGTGCCTGCGCGCGGCCGGCCGGGATTCCGCCCGAGACGGCGTGCCGCCGCAGCCCGTCGGCCACCGTCACGTCGCCGCGCTCGAGGAGCAGTCGGGCCGCCGTGTCGCGGTGCCAGCCATTGGGATGATCGAGCACGGCGACGAGCTCCGCCGATGTCCGCTCACCCAGCCGCGGCGTCGGCAGGCACCACCCGCCAGATGCGGCCGCGGTCGTCGCCGTGCCGCAGGTCGGGACGGGTCTTGAGTTCGTCCGGCATGAAGTCGGGATGCTCGATGACGGCGCGGCACATGTCGGCCACGTACAGGCAGCCATCGGGGCCTGTCGCCAGCCCGACCGGCCGGAAGAAGTCGCTCGGCGAGGCGAGGAACTCCCGTGGCTCGGCGCCGGGCTCGTCCGTCACCGACGCGTAGGCCACGCCCGCGCGTTCGAGCCGCGAACGATGCACGAGGTTGCCGGTGGGATCACACGTGAAGGCGTCCCCGCGGTAGCTGTCGGGGAGCGCGTCGCCGCGCTCGATCCTCACGCCGCAGGCCGCCGTGAACTGCCCCGCGTGGAGGTTCGACGTGGTCCACGCCGCCGACAGCGGATGAATCCGCGACTGCTCGCCGGCCGGCGCCGCGTCCTGGACGGCGCTGGCAAGCGCCAGCGCGGGGTTGCGCACGAGATCGCGCTCCTCCAGCATCACCTGCACGCACGGATTGCGATTCGAGCAGATGAAGCGGGTGCCGAAGTCATCGAACGTGAGGCCGAATTGCCCGTGGCCCGTGACCGTGGCGTAGGTGCCCGCTGCGCGTGCCGCAACGTCGCCGCCGAGGCACCGCGGGTCGAACCGGAAATCGCGGCCGCGGATGTCGAGCGGTGCGGGACGCTCGTCGCGCCGCCACCGCGGATCGGCGGCCACGACCTCGCCACCCCGGAGCCCGTTGGCGACGTAGACCAGCCCGTCGATCCCGAGCGTCGGGTGGTTCGCGCGGAGCTGCGAGTTCTGCTCGGCGAAGCCCGTGAAGAGCGTGTCGTCGCGATCCGCCCGGCCGTCGCCATCGGTGTCGGCGAGCCAGGCCACGCGGCCGGCGCACGTGACGATCACGCCGCCCCTCCAGGGCTGCAGGCCGTTCGCGAAGGAGAGGCCTTCGGCGAAGAGCGTGGCGTGCTCGTACCGGCCGTCTCCATCGCGATCCTCGAGCACCTTGATCCTCGAGAGCGGCGGTCCGCCGTCGGCGGGGCCGGTGGGATAGTCGCGCATCTCGGCCACCCACATGCGGCCGTGCTCGTCGAAGGCCAGCGCGACCGGATCGACCACGTCGGGCTCGGCGGCCACGAGTTCCACCCGCAGCCCCGGATCGACCTCGAGCCGCGCGAGCGATTCGGCCGGGCTGGGCGCTCCGCCCACGGCGCTCAGCTCGCCGCACATCTCCACGAGCGCCGCGAGCATCTTGTCGGAGGCGTCGCGCTCGAGCCGATTCGTTCCCGGCCAGGTCTCGTACCCGCCGAGATCGTGCTGCCGCGGGGTCGGCAGGTACCCCATGTAGCCATGCGCGATCGACACCAGGAAGCCCGGCGATCCGCCGCTCCTGCGGCGGAAGTCGAGGCCGATCTCGCAGAAGACCTCGCAGGGCATCGCCCCGATGCGGGCCGGCCCGACCTTCAGCACCTGGAGCGGCACCGCCACGGTCGGCGGCTGCTTGGCGAGGGCGCGAACGCGCTCGGCGGAAATCTCGGAGAGCGACTTCTTCGCATCGTCGGCCGTGGGGGTCTCGAGGGTCTTCGCCGACCACGCCGCCTCCTTGTCCGTGGGGTGTCGCGCGCCCAGTTCGAGCTCGCGATAGCGTGCGGCCAGCGGCACCGATCGCGTGTAGGCGAGGCCGGGAAGGGCGCCGTGGATCTTCGCCGCCACGTCGGTCGCCACCGCGCGCATCTGCACGTAGGGCGGCTGGGCCGGGCGCGGGGTGCGGAAGTTGATGTTGTTGATGTCTCCGCTCGTTCCGTTCGCCAGGAGGGCGACGAACGGCGGATCGGCCCGGTCGCCCCCCGTGAGCCGCGCGAGCTCGTCACAGACGATGGCGAAGTAGTCGGCGGAGACGTGGCCCGGGCCGACGCCGCCGACGTAGTGCAGCGAGTAGGCGGCATACAGCGAGATCGGCCTGCCGTCGGGCTCGCGGACCGCGATGATCGAGATGGTCGGATCGGTGGGCCCGGCGGGACGGTCCAGATTGGGGCTGCCGGCCGGTGGATTCATCTTCACCAGATCGTCGGCCGATCCGAACGGGTTTTCCGGCATCGTGCCCGGCCGCATGAACCAGCGCCGGTTGAACACGTGCTCCGGCACGTCCACCGTTCCGACGGCCAGTTCCGCGGGCCGCAGCAGGTTCGCCGCCCGTCGCACGCCGTCGGCGATCCGTCGCACGACGAACGCCTGGTAGGGCGTCAGCTGGTCGAGCGTCGGCTTGAACCGTTCGTCACCGGTGCCGCCGAGCGCGGTTGTGGCCGAGTGCGTGTGCGTGGCGGAGATGAGCACGTGCTCCGGCGGGATCCCGGTCTCGGCCGCGATGAGCCGACGGGCCTCGTCGCTCACGGAGCGATGGATGCCGAGGAGGTCGCACACGACCAGCGCGAGCCGGGTGCTGCCGTCGTCGAGCACGAGGCAGCGTGCGTACAGCTCGTCGTGGACGTGGGTCGCCGGATACGGATGAAACCCGCCGACGATCGGCTCGCCGAGGGGGGGCGTGATGTTGACGGCGGCCGCTCCCGCCCGCAGGCCCGTCTCGCCGGGAGCCGTCGGCGGATCGGCCGCACCGACACACCGACACGCCGCGGCGGTGAGGATGGCCGCCAGGCACGGCAGGACGCGGAGAACCGATCGGGGTCGATCCATGACGAACCTCCGAGAGCGGCGGACCGAAACACCGTAGGATAGTGTCGTCGCGGCGGCGGTATCCAGTGGCCGATCCCGTGGCCGCAGCGCCCCGAGATGCAGGAGCGTCCATGAACAACCGGCTCGATCCCGTCGTCCACGGTGCCGCGACCGGCGTGTCGCGTCGTCGATTCATCGGTCGTGCCGTCGTGACCGGCGTCGCCGGCCTCGCCGTGCCCCAGGCCGTCCGCCCCGATGCCGGACGGGCGTTCGGCGCGACCGACGCGTCCGACGCCCTCGCGGGCCGGCTGAAGAAGACGCTCAAGATCGGCATGATCAAGGCGTCGGACGGCGGCCTCGTCGAACGCTTCCGGATCGCGAAGGCCGCCGGCTTCGACGGCGTCGAGATGGATTATCCGGGTGCCGATGTCGCCGAGACGAAGCGGGCGATCGCCGAGAGCGGTCTGCCGGTCGACGGCAGCGTGTGTGCGAAGCACTGGCAGGTGCGTCACACGAGTCCGGACGCCGCCACGCGAGCCGAGGCGCTCGGACTCCTCCTCCAGGCGATCCGCGACACGCACGCCGTCGGCGGCCACAGCGTGCTCCTGGTCGTGGGCAAGGGGGAGGACGGCCCGGAAGAGGAGATCTGGCCCCGGTCGGTGGACAACATCGCGAAGGCGATCCCGCTGGCGGGCGAACTCGGGGTGCAGATCCTGGTCGAGAACGTCTGGAACCAGTTCCTCTACGACCACGACGGCGACGCGACGCAGACGGCCGAGAAGTTCGTCCGCTACATCGACGACTTCCGTTCACCCTGGGTCGGCATGCAGTTCGACATCGGCAACCACTGGAAATACGGATCGATGGGCGACTGGATCCGGGCCCTGGGCCAGCGGGTGCGGAAGCTCGACATCAAGGGCTTCTCCCGCGCCGAGGGGAAGTTCACGCCGATCGGCTCGGGCGACATCGACTACGCCGACGTCCGCCGGGCGCTGCACGAGATCAACTTCCACGGCTGGGCGGCCGCCGAGGTCTCCGGCGGCGACGAGGCCTACCTGCGGACCGTCGCCCGCGAGATGGACGTGGCGTTCGGCCTGTAGCGCGGCTCGCGCCCTCCTGCGAGACGAGTCGCGATGCCGACGCACCATCCCGACCGGGACGTCCGCCGAGCCCTGATCATCGGTGCCGGCTCGATCGGCATGGAGCTCGCCGCCCAGTGCGTCGCCCATGGCGTCGCCGTGAACGTCTTCGATGTCGACCCAGAGGCCGTCGCCGAGGGGCCGCGTCGGCTGGAGCGGACGTTCCTGGAGATGGGATCGCTCGGCCCGGCCGACCCCGCGTCCGCGACCCGGGCGGCGACGTTCACCAGCGCGGCGGCAATTGCCTCTCAGGATGTCGATCTCGCCTGCGAGTGCGTGCCCGAACAGCTGCCGCTCAAACGCCGCGTGCTCGGCGAGTTCGACCGACTGCTCCCCCCCTCGGCCATCCTCACGACGACGAGCTCGTACTTTCTGCCGTCGATGCTCGTCGCCGGCCTCGGACGGCGGGATCGCTTCGCGGCGTTCCACGTCCACAGCCCGGTCTGGCTCGCGGCGGTGGCGGACATCATGCCGCACGGTGCGACGAGTACGGAGTGCGTGGGCTCGCTCGAGCGGTTCGCCCGGCGGATCGGGCAGATTCCCATCGTCCTCAGACGCGAGCACCCCGGCTACGTCTTCAACTCCATGCTGCGGGTGCTCCTGATGTCGGCCCTGACGCTGGCGGAGCGCGACGTGGCCACGCCCGAGGACGTCGATCGCGCCTGGATGGGCGTCACCGGCATGCCGGTCGGGCCGTTCGGCATGCTCGACCGCATCGGGCTCGAGACGGTGCGCGACATCGCCCGCTACTGGGGCGGCGTGATGCGCGATCCGCAGATCGTGCGCAACGGGGACTATCTCCAGCGACTCATCGACGCCGGTCGCACCGGCCGCCGGTTGGGTCGCGGCTTCTATTTCCACCCAGGCCCAGCCTACGAGGAGGGGACGTTTCTCGGCCGCATGCGTGTGCCGGCCCGAGGCGATCGCGAGACGTCGCGCGCGGATCGCGAAACACGTGCCGGCCAGATCCCGCCCGCACCCGGTGGCGACGCGACGGCACCGATGCTGCGCTGCGAACTGACCGCCGTGCCCGCTCCACTCCTGCCCGGTGACGCGCGACCACCGAGCGGCATGGTGATGATCCACGGTGGAGCGCCGCTCGCACCGGCGCTCGCGGCGCGGCTGCGGAGCGCCGGACTGGAGGTCGTGGTGGTGCCGGGCGACTCGACGCCCGAGCGCGTGGCACCGCTGTTCGCCGCGGTGCCGGGCGATACGCCCTGTCACCTCGTGCTCGCCGCGGCCTGGACCGACCGGGTCGAGCCGATTCCCGCTCCTGCCGCCTGGCGAGCGGAGGCCCTCGGAGTGGTCGAGTCTGCGTTCGCACTCTGTCAGGCCTGGTATGGCCACGGTCTCGGGAAGCCCTGGCTCTCGCGTGCCGCGGTGGTCGGCGTCACGTCGCTCGGGGGCGACGTGGGAGCGAGCGGCCGCATCGCCACGCCGACCGGAGGCGCGATCACCGGTCTCCTGAAGGCCGTCTACATGGAGTCGCGCGCCGGCGGTGCGGGCGGTCCCGCGGTGCGGATCGTGGACGGCCCCGCGGGGGACCGCGTCGATGCCGTGGCCGATCGGGTGCTTGCCGAGATGACCGACGCCCTCGCATCGTCCACCCTGAGCCCGGAGGAGGGATTCGCCAGGGTGGAGGTCGGATATCGCCGCGACGAGCGCTTCGCCATCCGTCTGGTGCCAAGGCCCACGCCCGCGGACGGGCCGCGCATCTCACCGGGCGGGCAGTGGCTCGTGACCGGCGGTGCGCGCGGCATCACCGCGGAGGTCGCGCTACGGCTTGCCGTCCGCTTCGGGCTGAGGCTCGTGCTCCTGGGCACGACGCCGCCCGGGGACGAGCCCTGGGAGCGGCTCGACGCCCGCGCACTCGAGGCGCTCAAGCGCGACGTCATGATTGGCGCGCGGGCCAGCGGGCGGAAGCCGAATGAGGCGTGGGACGCCGTCGCCCGCGTGATCGAGGTGCGGCGGAATCTCGCGGCCCTGCAGGCCTGCGGCATCGAGGCCTCGTACCACGTCTGTCGGATCGATGACCCGGAGGCGCTCCGCGACACGCTCGCCGCCGCCCGCGCAGCGGGAGGTCCGTTTCGTGGCGTGATCCACGGCGCCGGGTTCGAACACACCGGCCGGTTCGACCGCAAGACGCCCGCCGAGGTGCATCGCACGCTCGGTGGCAAGGTGAACGGTCTTGTCGGGCTCGTCGACGTCCTGCGCCACGACCCCCTCGAGGCCTTCGTGGCCTTCGGTTCGCTGACCGGGCGATGCGGGGGGGTCGGCCAGACCGATTACGCGCTCGCCAACGACCTGCTCGCGAAGCTCGTGACGCACTACCGGAGCGGCCCCGACGGCACGGCCGCCGCGACCATCCACTGGCCGGGGTGGGCCGACGTCGGCATGGCGGCGCGGCCAGCCAGTCGGCGGGCGCTCGAAGGGGGAGGCCAGCGTCTGATGTCGATCGACGAAGGGTGTCGCCATGCCATCACCGAGATCGTCGCGGGCCTGCCCGCTGCGGAGGTCGTGATCGTTGATCGGGGCGTCCTGCCGCCGGCCACGTTCCTCACCTGACGTCGAGATGCCGGTGGCTGGCCGCGTGATGGGCCGCTTCTTCGCCTGTTTCGTGGCCGAATGCGTTTTTCGGTGCCGGCGTTGACAAAAAGAAAAACGTCGCCATGATGTTGAGAACGATTCTCAGTATCGCGGCATGTCGGCACATCGTCCGACAGCTCGTTCCTGGGCTTCGTACAGCCAGCCAGCCCACGACAGCCAGCCCATGACAGACGGTGTCAGTGAGCCAGCCAGCCAAGGTTCCGTCCGCGGAACCTCTCTGCCTGATCCACCATCGTTCTGCCCCATCAGGAGTCATCCGATGAAGGTTTTGCTGAAGACTGGCCACGGGCACCCGGGTCGTCACCGCTGCGGTGGACACTCGGCAACCGCCGCGAGACATGGTTTTACGCTCGTGGAACTCCTGGTGGTGATCGCGATCATCGCGGTCCTCATCGGGCTCCTGCTTCCCGCCGTCCAGAGCGCGCGCGGGGCCGCCCGTCGGCAGTCGAGCCTCAACAACCTCAAGCAGATCGGCCTGGCCATCCACGCGTACCACAACGGCCGCAGACGGCTGCCGCCCGGATTCACCTCCACTCCGACAGGGTCGTGGCCGGGTGGCTCGAACGATCCCGTGCCCGAGTCGGGCCCTGGCTGGAGCCTGTTCGCGGAGATCCTCCCGCAGCTCGAGCAGACGTCGCTCCACGACCGGATCGACTTCGCAAAACTGATCACCCACGCGGACAATCAGGCTGCCCGCGAGACGATCGTGCCGATGTTCATCGATCCCGGCGACACCTCCGCGAAGCTCGTCGACATCCGGAGCACGAGCCTCGCCGTGATGGGGCGGGCGGCCGTCTGCAGCTACGCGGGATGCCTCGGCACGCTCGCCTATGAGGAGCAGCCGTTCACGGGCGTCTTCCACCGCAACAGCCGGGTGCGACTCGACGACATCACCGATGGAACGAGCAAGACGATCGGCATCGGCGAACGCATGAGTCGTCATACGCAGAGCGGCTGGGCCGGCGTCACTCCCGGGCAGCAGCTGGTCTACGCGCCGGAGTCTCCCCGCTACGACCCGGCAAACCCGGCGTTCAACGCGCGGCCGGCGATCACGGCGACGCTCGTGCACGTGCGTTCGAGCGCGCCGAGCCTGCAGGGAAGCCCTGGCGGATTCATCGGCCCCCATGTCGGCGGAACGAACTTTCTCAACATGGACGGGTCGTGCCGCCTCATCTCGGAGCAGACCGACCCGGCCGTCTTTCGCGCCCTCTGCACCCGGGCCGGTGGAGAGGTCGTCCCCGGCAGCCCCTGATGCGAGGCCGGTCGTCTGGACTGGTATGCTCTCGCCCGCCCGACGAGGCGATGGCCGCCTCGTCGATGACCGACGGCGCGGGGGGAAGAGGCATGACGACGGGACATCGCCGCACGAGCGGCATGGTCGGCATCATCGCGGTGATCGGTGCATGGGCGGTGCCTTCCCCTGCCGCCGAGGATGCGGCTCGCGTCGTGCGCGAGGGGGTGCCGCAGGGGACGCTCCGCGAGGGTGTGTTCGAGACGAGTTCGATCTATCCGGGTACCCGGCGTGACTACCGCGTCTACGTTCCGGCCCAGGTTCGGTCCGGCACACCCGCCCGGCTGATGGTGTTCATGGACGGGCTCGGGTACGCGAAGGCGGACGGCGCCTTTCGCGTGCCGACCATCCTCGACAACCTCATCCACGACGGCCACCTGCGGCCGACGGTGGCCGTCTTCGTCAATCCGGGCACGATCCCGCCGACGCGCCCCGACGCGGCGGCCCGCAGCAACCGGTCGTTCGAGTACGACTCCCTGGGCGACCGCTACGCACGGTTCCTCGCCGACGAGTTCCTGCCCGTCGCCCTCGACGGCATCGAGGTTTCAGCCGATCCCCGTGATCGCGCCGTCTGCGGCATCTCGTCCGGCGGCATCTGCGCGTTCACCGCCGCATGGGAACGCCCCGATCTCTTCGGGCGCGTGCTCTCGCACATCGGCAGCTTCACCGACATCCGCGGCGGGTGGGCCTACCCCGGTCTCGTCCGGCGCACGAAGGAGCAGCCGAAGCCGATCCGCGTGTACCTGCAGGAGGGCCGGGACGACCTCGACAACCTCTTCGGGAACTGGCCGCTGGCCAACGAATCGCTCGCCGCCGCCCTGCGCTTCGCCGGCTACCAGCATCGCTTCGTCATGACCGACGGCGGACACTCCGGGACCGCTGGTGGTGAGGGGCTCCCGGACGCGCTGCGGTGGCTCTGGTCCGACGAGCCGGGAGACGCCTCGACCGCCACGCCACCGGAGAAGGCGACGTACATGCCGCACCCCGACGCCGTGCGACGCGAGGGTGTGCCACGGGGGACGGTGGAACGGATGCCCCCCTGGGAGTCGACGGTATTCCCCGGCACCGTCCGCGACTGGTCGGTCTACGTGCCCGCGCAGTATCGACCCGACACGCCGGCGGCGGTGATGGTGTTCCAGGACGGCCACGACTACGTGAAGGAGGACGGCCGCTGGCGCGTCCCGGTGGTGTTCGACAACCTCATCGCCTCCGGGGCGATGCCGGCGACGATCGCCGTGTTCGTGGATCCCGGCCACGAGCGCGGCAAGGAAGCGCCCCCCAGCCCGTGGAAGAACTCCAATCGCAGCCTCGAATACGACTCGCTCGGCGACCGCTACGCGCGGTTCCTCCTCGACGAGATCCTGGCGGAGGTCGGCAGGAGGTGGTCGATCTCGACCGACCCGGGAAGCCGCGCGATCGGCGGCGCGAGCTCCGGCGGCATCTGCGCCTTCACGGCCGCGTGGGAGCGCCCCGACGCCTTCGGCAGGGTCTACTCGACAATCGGCAGCTACACCGCCCTCCGTGGCGGAGACGCCTATCCCTCGCTCGTGCGCAAGACCGAGCCGAAGCAGATCCGCGTCTACCTCGCCGACACCTCCGGTGACATCTCCAACCAGTTCGGCAACTGGCCCCTCGCCAATCGCACGATGGCCGCCGCGCTCGCGTACATGGGCTACGACGTGCGGTTCGACTGGGCCGACGGATTCGCCCACGACAGCGTCCACGGGGCGCAGCTGTTTCCGGATGCGATGCGCTGGCTCTGGCGTGCGGAGACGCATCAGTCGGTCGTCGATACGAAGGGCGACCTGAAGGGCGACATGACCCTGCTGCGTCTGCTCATACCCGGGCAGTCATGGGAGGTCGTCGCCGGAGGCCTCGGCTTCGCGGACGCTCCCTGCACCGACGCGGAGGGCAACTTCTTCTATTGCGACATGAAGGCACCGGAGTTGGTGCGGATCGCGGCGGCCGACGGCGCCCGCACGACCGTCTGCCGCGAGGCGATCAGCGGCCTCGAGTTCGGACCCGACGGACGGCTCTACGGCTGCCAGGGGGGGAAGAAGCGTGTGGTCTCGATCGATCCCGCCACGGGTGACGTGAAGACCCTCGCCGAAGGAATCCAGGCCAACGACCTGGCCGTGACTCCCGACGGCTTCGCCTTCATCACCGAGACCGGGCCGCGACGGGTGACGCGCATCCGGATCGCGGACGGCACCACCTCGATCGCGGACGACGGCGCGGCGACGGGGCCGGGCGAGGTCGGCAGTCCGACGGCCGCGGAGGGCCTTCGCGGCCCCACCGGCAACGCCCTGTCGAACGACGGCGGTACGCTCGCCGTCTCCGATCATCGCGGCACCCACGTCTGGACGTTCCGACTGGGATCCGACGGAGCACTCGACGCCAAGATGCCCACGATGACGATGCGTCGGCCGATCGACCCGAAGGGCGATTTCGCCTTCCATCAGCCACCGCCCTTCCTGGAGGCTGCGTCGGGCGATGGGATGGCCGTCGATCGGGTCGGCCGCTGGTACGTGACGTCGGCGCTCGGGGTCCAGGTCTTCGATCCGACGGGCCGCCTCTGCGGCGTCCTCCCCAAGCCCGCTCCGACGAAGCCTCTCACAAGCTGCGTCCTCGCCGGGCCCGGTCACGAGTGGCTCTACGTCACCAACGGCGACACGATCTACCGCCGCCGCCTCGCGATCGGACCGTAGATCCCGCGCCACCTCACGCCGGCGACCGTCACGGGGTGGCCGTCGGGCCCGCCGCGTGCGCGATGTCGATCGCGTGGTCGAGCGCCTCGTAGGTCCACGGGCCGATCTCGCGATGGACGCCGCAGGCGGAGATCTTCAGGCCCGGGCACTCGATCGTCATCTCGATGATCCGGTCGCCGCACAGATCGACCCGCTCGATGAGCGACGGGCTGCCGAACCGCTCCACAGCATCCGCGGCCAGCCCGAGTTCCGCCGGGGTCGGCTCGTACCGCGAGTGCTCGGCGAACTCCTCGTTCGAACGGAATTCGCCGACGCGGGGCCGCTTGAGCAGCGCGTAGCGAAAGCGCTTGGCGAGGAAGTACAGGGACTTTTCTCCCGCGGCGATCTCGGGAAGAAACTCCTGGAGGATGGACGGCCCCGTCCGACACAACGCCGCGCGCACCGCCGCGGGATCGTTCGGCACGCGGGCCACGCCGTCCCCTCCCGCGCCGATGAGCGGCTTCACGATCAGCGTGTCACCGAACCGGGCCAGCGCCCCGGAGAGGTCATCGGCCGGCTCGACGAGCACGGATCGCGGAAACGGCAGGTCGGTCCGCTCGACGAGGTAGCGCTTGTCGGGGTATTCGAGGAACGTGCGCGGCGAGTTCACGCACGGGATGCCGAGTGCCAGGATGCGCCGCATGGCCGCATCCGCCCGGTCGAAGTCGGCGAAGGGCGATCCCGGCGCCGGCGCCTCGAGGATCATGAGGGCGTCGGCGTCGGTCAGTGCGACCGGTCGCCAGACGTCCCGCCGCACGTCCCGCCCCAGCGTGGTGGCCAGGTTCGCGTCGAGGTCGTCCCAGTGCGTCATGACGATGTCGTCGCCACGCGCGGCGAGCATCGATTCGATCTGGTGCCGGTCCACGGGACAGTCGTAGGCGAAGACCGGCCGGTCGATGTATCCGACAGTGACGATCAGTCGCTTCACGAGTCGCTGCGCACAGGTGCATCACGCTCGACGAGCACAGGCAGGACACCA
Organism: Planctomycetaceae bacterium; assembly: GCA_046091445.1. GTDB lineage: Bacteria > Planctomycetota > Planctomycetia > Pirellulales > UBA1268 > QWPN01. The sequence continues at coordinate 15,232 of JBJTBO010000038.1, forward strand.
CCTCCGCGGGAGATGTTCACGATGTCGCCTTCCGGAGCGTACCGTGAAAGATAGCCGCTGACCGAACAGGCGAGGAGGCGTCGGTCCCGGAGGTGGTAGTCGAACGACACGTGCGCGGAGACGTCGTACGTCACCACCCCCTCGAATCCGAGGACCGACCGGACGAACGTGCGATTGGCGCGGATCCGCTCCTGCACGATCACCTGCCCATCGTCCGGAGGGAGCCGCTCGGGGGCGATTTCGACGCCGTCGCCGGCATGCTCGTGCCGCCGCTTCACGACGCACTCCGCCAGCGGCACCGACTCGGGATGCTCGGCCGGGGCCCACGTCCGCGGGAGGTATTCGGCCACCGCCGGGTCCTGGGCGAGCAGGAAGCGCAGATCCTTGTCCTCCGCGAGGATGAGCGACCAGTGGTCGAGGCACCGCGCGCCGCTCTGCACGAAGAACCGGCACCATTCGGCCCCCTCCTCGATCGAGGGACGCCAGGTCAGCTCGCGGGGGTAGATGGCGTCGATGACCGTGCGATGAAAGGAGAGTGACCGGCCGTCGGAGCGCAGGGAGGACCAGTCCCGCCGCGGCACGATGAAGGCCCGGACCGGACGCAGCCCGCGGACGATGATGAGCCGGTCGAGCCACGATCCGTAATAGTCGCGGTCGTTGTCCTTCGTGAGCAGGGCGACGGTCCGGATGCCGTTTCGCAGGAGCTGCTCCCGGAACGCCTCGACCGGATGGAGGCACCGGTACCGATGCTTGAGTTCGGGGAGGCTCTCCAGCAGGGCCAGACCGACCTGGTGCGAATGACCGGTCGTGCCGACGCCGACGAAGTTGAGCTCGACCAGCCGCGGGCAATCGCCCTCCTCGAGGAAGTCGAACCGGGCATTGCCGCTGACAACGTCGTCCCGGAGCGGCAGATCGAGAAGCAGCCGCTCGAAGGAGTCGGCGGCCGGGCCGCCGCGCTCCCGTCGGTCGGCAAAGGCGGCCAGCGCCGCCCCGCAGATCCGCTCGACCGCGCGCTGGTATCGCCGATGCTCGTCGGCGGAAATCACCAGCGGCACCAGCGACGCGTCGTACGGCTCCCGCGGGTCGTAGTAGAGGAGATCGACGAGCTTGCGCAGATAGGTCGCCGGGTCGATGCCGTCGACGACGGCTCGAACCTCGTCGTCAAGGACGCGGATCGTCCGATCTTCCATGCCCGCTCCCCGTCCCTGGCCCGCCAACCGGGACGCCGCCCGCAGCCGGTTTCCCGGATGCGGTCGTCGGGCCGGTGGTGCACCGCCTTTTTGGCAGGGTCCGTTCCGGCATCGGGGTCGGAAGTCTTGAGTCCGCCCCCGCGGCTCCGATAATGTAGTTTGAGTGAGGAGAGCCTGCCACGCCGGCCGGTAGCCGGTCGGTGCCGCCTGGCATCGGGCGACGAGCCCCCGAGGACATGCCATGCTGACGATCCCCGCGAGCGGATCCCCCGGACGGCTGACCCGGTTCTGCGACGGTCTCACACGCCGCGATCTCCTGCGGGTCGGCACGCTCTCCGTGGGCGGTCTCTCGCTGCCGCAGCTCCTCCGAGCCGAGCAGGTGGCCGGGCGGTCGTCGCACAAGTCGGTGATCATGATCTACATGTGCGGTGCCCCGGCGCACCAGGACATGTACGACATGAAGCCGGATGCCCCCAGCGAGATTCGCGGGGAATTCCGGCCCATCCGCACGAACGTGCCTGGTCTGGACATCTGCGAGCACATGCCGCGGATGGCGGGCATCATGGACAAGTGCGTGGTCCTGCGAAGCGTCTATGGCTCGCCCGACGGGAACCACGACTCCTTCATCTGCTACACGGGCCACTCCGTGCGGAACCAGCCGGCAGGGGGCTGGCCGAGCGTCGGATCAGCCGCCTCCAAGCTGCTCGGACCTGTCGACCGTGCCGTGCCCCCGTTCGTAGGGCTGTCTCCCGATTGCGGCCATCCGCCCTAAGGGTCCCCGGGCCATCCCGGCTTTCTGGGCGTGTCGCACGCTGCGTTCCGCCCGAGCGGTCCGGCGAGCCAGGACATCGTGGTCGGGCCCGGCGGCGAGGGCCGGCTGTCGGATCGTCGCGACCTGCTCCGCCAAATCGACCGGCTCCGCCGTGACATCGACTCCAGCCGCATGCTCGACGGGATGGACTCGCTCCAGCAGACCGCGTTCGACATCCTCACGAGCAGTCGCCTCGCCCGTGCGCTCGACCTGTCCGAGGAGCCCGCGCGGGTGCGGGAACGGTACGGCAAGGGCGACCCGAATCGATTCGGGGATGGCGCACCGCGCAACCTCGAGCACTTCCTGATGGCGCGCCGCCTCGTCGAGGCGGGCTGCCGTGTCGTGACGTTGAACTTCGGCCGCTGGGACTTTCACAGCGACACGTTCAACGGCATGAAAAACACCCATCTGCCGCAGTTCGACCAGGGCCTGTCGGCCCTCGTCGAGGATCTGCACGAGCGCGGGCTCGACAAGGACGTCGCCGTCGTGGCGTGGGGTGAATTCGGCCGTACGCCGCAGATCAACAAGGATGCCGGCCGCGACCACTGGCCCCAGGTGGGCGGCGGGCTCCTCGCCGGTGGCGGGTTCCGCACCGGACAGGTGATCGGGGCGACCGATCGCCACGCTGCGGCCATCACCGACCGCCCCGTGCACTTCGCCGAGGTCCTCGCGGCCCTCTATCGACATCTCGGCATCGATCCGAGCATCCCGCAGTTCACCGACCTGTCGGGGCGGCCGCAGTTCCTGCTCGAAAAGACCACGCCGCTGCCGGAAATCGCCTGACCCGCCGGCCTTCGGCCTACGTCGATGCCTCGGCCGGCACGTGCTGGTCCCAGCGGTGCCACGCCTCGGAGAGGTTGTTCATCGCGGCGTGCAACCGGCTCTTCACGGTGCCCACCGGAATGCCGAGGAGGCTTGCGATCTCACGCTGCTTCGCGCCGCGGCCGAACGTCAGCATGACGACCCGCCGCTGCGAGTCCGAGAGCCCGTCGACCGCCGCGTGCACCCATTCCTCGGCCTCCTCGGCCTCGAATCGTTCCTCCGCGGTACGCTCCCGCGACGGCAGCCGCTCGACGATCGCCCGCTGGTCGCCGTCCGAGCGCCCCGGGCAGGCGGCCGACCGATGGCGCCGTGCGCGACGCTGGGCGTCGATCGCCTGGTTCGTGGCGATCGCGTAGAGCCACGGGCGGAAGGCACGTCCGCGCTCGAAGCGGGCGCATTTGACGTGCACGCGCAGGAACGTTTCCTGGAACACGTCCTCCGCCATTTCGGAACTGCCGAGGTAGCGGCGGAGGTAGCCGAACAGCTCGTGCTCGTAGCGACGGACGAGCGTTTCGAACGCCTTCGCATCCTGCCGCCGACGGAATCGCGCCACGAGCTCCTCGTCGGTCAGCTCGCCGCGCTCGCGGGCGTCGGATGCTCCCTGACGGACGCTGGGGTGTGTGACGGTCGCCATGCTGCCCTCCCCTTCACGGTCGCAGCCTCCGGTCCCGACATGAACATGCGCAGGACGCCCGGTCGGCTGCTGACCGAGCGGAAATGAACGCACGTCGCGTGCCAGACGCCGCACAATCCGATTCGGTCGAAAAACCGGCCCAAACGGCCTTCAGCCGACGATTCAGAATGAGACGAGGCGGATTCGGTCGCGCATTTTGCAACGCGCCACCGAAACGACCGCCGCTTTTTTCACGGGGCGCCTCGGATCGGGACCCGCAACGACGGCTGCCGCCGCACGCTGCCACGCGATCCGGACGACCGGCGCCGCGACAGCCGGCCGGACGCCTCGCTCGACGCGTCGGCTATGCTGGCTTTCGAGCCTTACCCGGTGGTGTAACGGTAGCACAAGGGATTTTGGTTCCCTTTGTCTAGGTTCGAATCCTAGCCGGGTAACTCACCTTTCCCGAGGACACGCCGGCGAGCTGCGGTCGATATCGCCGACTGTCCGGACGCGACGTGTGATCTACCTCGACGCCAACGCCACCACGCCGCTGCATCCCGCGGCACGGGCCGCCTGGCTCGACGCCGCCGGTTCCGCATGGCACAACCCTTCGGGACTCTATGCCCCGGCCACCGCGGCGCGGGACCTGCTCGAGACGTGCCGCGACCGGCTCGCCGGGCTGTTGGACTGTGAGCCGGCTCGCGTGGTGTTCACCGGCGGAGCGACCGCGGCGGCCAACGCGATGGCGCGGCATGTCGGCCGATTCGCGGCTTCGGGTGCCGCGGCCCTGGCCTTCGGCGGCGAGCCTCCCGGTGTCGCCGACCCGCTTCACGTGGCCCTGGCCGGACGCGTCGAGGAGATTCCCTGTGACGTCGATGGACTCGTGCGGCTCGACGCGCTCGCCTCGCGAATCGCCAGCGGACGCCCGCCCGTCTTCGTGACGGTCATGGCCGCGAGCAACGAATCGGGCGTGCTCCAGCCGTGGCGCGACGTGCTTTCCCTCTGCCGACGTCATGGGGTGCCGTTCCATACCGATGCGGCGCAGTGGCTCGGCAAGCATTCCGCCTCCGGCCTCGGAGCGTGCGACTGGGTGACGGGAAGCGGCCACAAATTCGGCGCTCCGAAGGGCATCGGCTTCCTCGTGGTCCCGGAGCACGGTCCGGCATTCCACGGGGATCGCGGCGGGCCACAGGAGCGTGGCCGGCACGCGGGTACCGAGGATGTCGCCGCCGTCGCGGCGCTCGTCGCGGCACTCGAAGCCCGAGAGGTGGAGCCGACGGAGGCACACCGGGCGGCGCGGGATGCGGCCGAGGCCCGGCTGCGTGACCGGCTCCCGGAGGCGGTGATCGTGAGCGGAGGCGCACCACGTCTCTGGAACACGCTCGCCGTGATCGTTCCCGGAGCGGACGCCCGCAAGCTCGTGGCACGGCTGGCCGCGTCCGGCATTGCCGCGTCGACCGGGTCGGCCTGCAGTGCCGGCGCCGGCTCCACGCCGCGCATCATCGCGGCGATCGGCGCCTCACGGCTGGGCCTCTCGGCGACCGATGCCCGTGGATTCGTGCGTTTCTCGGCCTCGTGGGAGACGACCCCGTCCGACTGGATCACCGCCATCGACGCGCTCGCGGAGGCCGTGCGTCCCGAGGCGTCGCTTCCGACGATCACGCTCTGAGCATCCCGACCGTCGCGGGCGGGCACGGGAACGAGCGGTTCACTCTGCGGGCGGCGCTCCCGTATCCGCCAGCAGCGTGGCTCGCTCCAGCGCACCGACGGTGAACACGAGCGGATACAGGTCCTCGAAATACCAGAGCTTCGCGAAGTAGAGCCCGATGGGCGCCGGCTCGAAGTGCGTGCCGCCGGCGGTGTGCTCGACCAGCCAGCGAACGCCCGCCTCGACGGCGGCAGCGGCGCGACCACGGAGTGGCGCATCGGTCGTCCCGATCGCCACGGACGCGAGGGCTTCGGTCGCGATCGCCGTCTCTTCGATCGAGGGCGGCAGCAGCGGTCCCCCGCCGAAGCCACCATCAGCGTGCATCGCTGCGAGGAGCCACTCCGCCCCGCGGCGATCGAGCGTCGCGGCGACCACCTTGGCGGTGCCATACGTCGGGTTGGCCTGGGCCGTGTGCCGCTCGTTGCCGAACCACAGCGGACTCCACGACCCATCGGCCGCCTGCGTGGAACGGAGGTACCGCGAGGCCGACCGTCGAGCCCGCTGCAGCCGCGGTTCCAGCGCGGCCCACGGCCCCCCGGCCTCGTGCGGGATCCGATCCCACGACGCAGCCGCTCTCAGAAAGTGGGCGGTGATGTCGGGAC
>JBJTBO010000039.1:0-5126 GCA_046091445.1 Planctomycetaceae bacterium
CTTCGGTCTGGGCGGGCGGCGCGGGCGGGCATGGCAGGGTGGAAACCGTTTGACCGCCTACGACGCCGCCACGCGAGGTCGGCTCCGCTGGAGGCTGCCGCGAGGTGACGGCGCCGATGTCGTGCGGCCGTCTCCGTCGACCAGTTGGTACCTCGGCGCACCGCTCGTCGTGGGACACGAGCTCTACGTGCTCGTCGAGGAGAAGGGAGAAATCCGCCTCGACGTCCTCGAGGCGGCGACCGGCAGCGTGCGGTGGTCCCAGCCGCTGGCCGAGCTCGACGTGGAGCAGATGATCACGAGCCCGGGCTCCCGCGGACGCCGGCTCGCGGGCCTGTCGCCGGCGCTCGCGGACGGAGTGCTCGTGTGCCCGTTGGGGGCGGGGGCCGTGGTCGCCATCGACATCGCGACCCGCACGCTCCTCTGGGCGCATCGGTATGACCGCGCGGGCGACGGGGCGGACGAGGCGACGCGCCGCGAGCGGGCCGGCGGCGGACCCGATGCGGACATCCACATCGTCGACTCGCTCCCCGTGATCTCGCGCGGACGCGTCCTCGTCGCGCCCTACGACGGCGCGGGCGTCATCTGTCTGGACCTGCGCGAAGGCACGCCGGTCTGGCAGGAGGCGATGAAGGGGCGCGCGCTGGTCCTCGGCGCGACGGGCGATCGGGCCGTCGTGCTCACGCCGGCCGGTGTCGAGGCGCGGTCGTTGGAGTCGGGTCGGGTGCTCTGGCGGATCGCCTCCGACGCGATCGGCGGCCGTCCCAGCGGCCGGGGCATCCTCACGGCGGACCGCCTGCTGCTCCCGTGCGACACGCCCGAAGTGGTCGAGATCGCCCTCGGCGACGGTGCGATCGTCGCCCGCTGCCCGGCGCGCGCGGGTGCCGTACCGGGCAATCTCGTCGCCTATCGCGGCGAGATCATCTCACGTGGCATCGATTCGCTCGACGTGTTCCACCAGTCCGCCGCGCTCGAGTCCCGCATCGAGGCGGCGCGGACCGCGGACCCCGACTCGAGATGGGCGCTCGAATGGCAGGGGCAGCTCGATTTGGAGCGGGGTGACGTCGCGGCGGGACTCGAGAAGATTCGCGCCGCCGCGCGCGACGCCACCGTCCGCCTGCCGCCGAGCACGTTGGCCGACGCCGTGGTGTTCGGCCTGCGTCGCGATTTCGGGGCGGCCGCCGCGTCCTGGCGGGATGCCCTGCGACCCGACGTGACGACCGAGGGCGATCCACCGCCGGCAGCCCGCACCGCGATCCGCGCGGCGATCGAGGGATTCATGAAGGCCGGTGACATGGCGACCGCGTGGGCGGCGATGCGCGAGCTGCTCGCCTTTCGCTCGGCCGAGTCGACCGATCCGACACTCGTGCGCGACCCCGGCGACCCCGTGCTGACGGTCGAGGAGAATCGCTGGATCGCCGGCCGGCTCGTGCAACTCGTCGCCGCCGGCGGTGAGCCCGTGCGGCAGGAGGTCATCGCCTTCACCGATCGTCTCGTCGAGCCGGTCCTGGCTACAGGGACTGCCGGTGACGACCCTGCGGGGCGGGTGCGCCGGCTGGAGACGCTCGCCGCGAGGTTCGCGGGCCAGCCGGCCGGGCGACGTGCGCGACAGGCGCTCGCCGAGGCGCTGGAGGGCTCGGCTGCCGACGAGGCGTCGCTGCGACGGGATGTGCAGCGGGCCGTCCTCGCGGCGCTCGACGGCGTGCCCGCCTCCGCGAACCCCGCGCCTGCGACGCCGTCGCCCGACGGCATCTGGCCGCTCGGCACGGTCGTGCCGCGTCGGCTGCCGGCCGCCCGCTCCTCCGGCGAACAGACCCGCCGCCGGTGGCTGCCGTCGGTCGTGTCGGCCGACCTCGGCGACGGACCGCGGTCCCTGCGCCTGGCGGTGGACATGCACGACGGCCGGCTCGCGGTGTTCGACGACGTGGGGCGTCACCTCGTCGACCTCGCGATCGACACGCAGGGCCATCCGGTCGGAGGGCTCTGGATGCCGGGCGGCCGTGTCGAAGCGTCGGCGTTCGGCCGCATGCTGTACGTCCATTCGGGGTCGGCCGTTTCCGGTTTCGACCTGCTCGCGCCCGGCTCCGGCGGTCGTCCTGCGTGGACGCGTCCGGCGGCGCCCGGCACGCCCCGCGCGGTGCCCGCGCTCGCGTGGGGGCGGATGGGAGGAGGACGAGTCGCGCGGAATGGCGCCGTGCCGCTCGGCATGCGGGTCACGGAGCCGGGTGGCATGCCGCGCGGAGAGTCGCCTCGAGGAGGGCGCGTCACCGCCCGCGGCGTGCTGCATCACGACGGCGCCTCGCTCATGCTCCTCGACCACGTCGACGGTGGCGTGCTCTGGGAGCGTCATCTCGGACACCCGGTTTCGGAGCTGGCGTGCGACGACGACTTCGCGTGCGCGTGCACGCCGGACGGCGACGGTTCGACGGTGGTCTCGATGATCGATGGCCGCCTCGTGCGAACCTGCACCGTGCCGAACCGGCGGCAGCGGATCGCGACGAGCGGTCGCCGCATCGTCTCGGTCGTGCAGCCCGAGGGAAGCTTCACGGGCGTGCCCAGCTAGACGGTGCGGATCGAGGCGATCGATCCGGCGACCCTCGAGCGCGAGGTGTTCGGCGAGTTTCCCGGTCGGTCCCGCACGGTGATGGACGGCGCGGAGCGGCTGCTCGTGCTCGCGCCCGACGGCACGCTGACGGCGCTCGAATGCGGTCGTGGCCGTGTCTTCGTCACGAGACTGCCGGAGATGCCGACGCGGTTCGAACACCTGCACGTCGTCTCGGTGCCCGGCCGTCACCTCGTGGTCGCCGGAGCGCACGAGCCGGGCGACCTGGAGCAGGCCGCCGCGGCGCAGATCGCATCGGCCGGCGAGGATCTGACACCGCCCCTCTCCGGGGCCATCTGGTCGGTGGATCGCTCGACGGGCGAACCGCTCTGGCCCGCTCCCGCGATGATCGAACGGCACGCGATCCCGCTCCATCAGCCGGCGGAACTGCCGATCCTGCTGCTCGTGCGGCGTCACCCCGACCGAGAGATCGCCCGGTCCGAGGTGGTCTGCCTGGACGCGCGGACCGGCCACGCCGTCTTCCAACAGGACGTCGAGCACGGTCCGCAGCACGGGGGTGGCGGATTCGAGCTGGCGGGAAACCCCGATGACGGCACGATCGCGCTCGTCGAGGGCGCGACCGGTCGACGCATCGAACTGGCCTTCACCGGCGCCGCGATTCCGCCCCAGTCGCCGTTCCGCGTGTCGGCGCGGCGGCCAGCCGACACCCCCGGCATGCGGGCGCGGCTGCTCGAGCGTCTCGCCCCTGTCCTCGGGCCGCCGCCTGTGCTCGGTCCGCCCCGTTGACCTACCCTCCCAGGAACGCCTCGCCGCGTCGCGTCATGCCGAGAGAGCGACTCTCCACCGTCGTCGTCGTGCTGACGCTCCTCGTCGCGGTGGGGACGGCTCGTGCCGGCGACCCACGTGTCGATTCGGCCGTGGTGCGTGGTCTCGACTGGCTGGTGGCGAAGCAGTCCCGCCGCGGAAGCTGGACGGCCAACGAGAGCCGCTATCCGACGGCCATGACGGCCCTGGCGGGCACCGCGATGCTGATGGAGGGCTCGACGCCCACGCAGGGCCGGTATGCCGAGCCGATCCGCCGCGCCGTCGATTACCTGGTGGGTCGGTCGCGCCCCAACGGCCTCATCGGCGATCCCAAGAACGACGACCGCTACACCTACGGCCACGGCTTCGCGATGCTCTTCCTGTCGCAACTGCTCGGCGAGGAGGAGGACGAGCGCCGCCGCGAGGAGCTCGTGGAGGTGCTGACGCGGGCGGTGGAGTTTTCCGGCCGGGCCCAGACCAAGGACGGCGGCTGGGGCTACGTCAGTGCGAAGGACGGCAACGACTTCGACGAGGGATCGACCACGATCACGCAGGTGCAGGGCCTGCGCGGCTGCCGCAATGCGGGGATCCCGGTGCCCCGTGAGATCATCGATCGGGCGATCGCCTACATCCACCGGTGCACGCTGCCGGACGGTGGCGTCCAGTACAGCTCCAAGGGGGGAGGGGGGCGACCGGCCATATCCGCCGCCGCCATCGCCTGCCTCTTCAATGCGGGCGAGGAGGACGACACGCACGTCCCGCGGATGCTCGCCTACGCGGAAAAGCACCTCGGCAACATCTCCAACAACAGCTTCGGCCACTGGCACTACGCCCACTTCTACTACGCGCAGGTGATGTATCGCGAGGGGGGCGAGCGCTGGGAGCAGTACCGTGGGCAGGTGGAGAAACGGCTGCTGGCCGAGGTGCAGGAAGACCGCGGCGGCGTGTTCTGGCCGCAGGGGTACATCGGCCCCGTCTACACGACGGCCACCAACCTCACGATCCTTCAGCTGGACCGGGCGGCGCTTCCGATCTACCAGCGTTGAGGCGACACTGTGGGGCCGCGGACGGCGCCGGAGCGCCGACCGCGTCGCACCGACCACCGGAGAGTTCCATGCCCCATGCCGCGGACGCCTCGGCCGTCGATCGGCTCCACGAGGCCCATGACCGCATTCTTGACCAGCTCTCGCGGGTGATCGTGGGACAGCAGGCGGTGATCGAGGAGCTGCTCATCAGCCTCTTCAGCCGCAGCCACTGCCTCCTCGAGGGCGTGCCGGGTCTGGCGACGACGCTGCTCGTCAGCACGCTCGCGCGGAGCCTCGACCTCTCCTTCTCGCGCATCCAGTTCACCCCCGACCTCATGCCGGCGGACATCATCGGCACCGACGTGCTCGAGGAGGATCGCGCGACCGGGCAGCGGCAGACCCGCTTCCTCGAGGGTCCGCTGTTCGCCAACGTCGTCCTCGCGGACGAGATCAATCGCACGCCTCCGAAGACGCAGGCCGCGCTCCTCGAGGCGATGCAGGAGCGCCAGGTCAGCGTCGGACGCACGAGGCACGCGCTCGTCGATCCGTTCTTCGTGCTGGCGACGCAGAACCCGATCGAGCAGGAGGGCACCTACCCGTTGCCGGAGGCGCAGCAGGACCGCTTCATGTTCAAGGTGTTCGTGCGATATCCCTCCTTCGCCGAGGAGTTCGAGATCGCACGCCGCACCACCGGCCTGCCCGCGGAGGAGACGCGGCCGGTGCTGTCGGCCGCCGAC
>JBJTBO010000040.1:0-3336 GCA_046091445.1 Planctomycetaceae bacterium
GGACACGGGCAGGTCGACGGTCTGGCCAGGCGTGATGGTGCCGGGCCACTGCATGACGAAAGGCACGCGGATGCCGCCCTCAAAGGTGTCGCCCTTCCAGCCGTGGAGCGGGGAATTACTGGCGTATCCATCGTTGGGACCGCCGTTGTCACTGAGGAAGGCGACGAGCGTGTTCCGCGCCACACCCGCCGCCTCGAGCGCAGCCAGCACGCGCCCGATAGTGCGATCCATGACGGAAACCATCGCGGCGTAGGTGCGGCGTTTGGCATCCTTGATGTGAGCGAAGTGCGCGATCTCCTCCGCCGGAGCTTCATAAGGCGCGTGCGGGGCGTTGAAGGCGAGGTAGAGAAAGAACGGCTTCGCATGGTTCTCGGCGATAAAGCGAACCGCCCGCTCGCCGAACGCATCCGTGAGATAGCCTCCCACGGGCACGGGCTTCCGGCCTTCGAGGATCTGCCCGACGCTGTCTTCGCCAGCCTGCGGGAGATACCAGCTGCTTCCTCGCAAGAAACCGAAATATTCGTCGAACCCGCGATCCAGCGGATGCTGGCCCGGCTTGGTTCCCAGATGCCACTTGCCCACCATTGCGGTGCGGTAGCCTGCGGCACGCATGTGGTCGGCGAATGTGGTGCCCTCGCTGAGTCCGGCGATGTCGGTGACGTTGTTGTTCTCGCACCCGATGCGGTTCTGATCCACGCCCATCAGAAGCCCGGCACGCGACGGTGCACACTGCGGAGCAGTGACATAGCCCGCCGAGAACCGGATGCCATTCCGGGCCATGGAATCGAGATGCGGCGTGGGGATGTCTTTGCAGCCGTTGAATCCCGCATCGGCATACCCCATGTCATCCGCAAGGATGACGATGATGTTGGGCGGGCGGGCCGTCGGCTCGGCGGCCGGTTTTCGGCTCGCTCCGGGAGCGTTGCCGCTTGTTGGTTCGGCGCGACGCGCCGCGGCTGGCGGTACGAGCAGCGCGAGTCGCTCTGCGAGCGCAGGGATCTCCGCGGCGCCGGTGGCCGTGCCGACCAGATTCACGGTCTCCTGCGGATCATCTCGCTGATCGTAGACCTCCTGATCGGTGACGCGACCGGTCCTGAAATCCCGCCACTCGTGATAGCTCCAGCGTTCGGTGCGGAGGGCGTATCCCATCACGTCCGGCTGCGCCTCCGGACCGCCGCCCCAGTAGAGCGCGGGACGGGGATGCTGGGTCAGCGCCGCCGACTTCACCGACGCGCGACCGTCCTCGAGTACGGGCACGAGGCTGACGCCGTCGCATTCCAATGGCGTGGGGAGGCCCCCGAGTTCAGTGAGGGTGGGGAAGATGTCGATCAGCTCGCAGATCGCGCTCGTGGTGGCAGTCTTGCCGCCAGTTCCCGGGGCACTGATGACAAGCGGCACGCGGGCATCGCGGTCGAAGAGCGTCATCTTACCCCAGGTGTCATGCTCGCCCAGGTGGAATCCGTTGTCGCTGAGCACCACGACGATCGTATGGTCACGGAGCCCGAGCTCGTCGAGCGCGTCCAACAGCCGGCCGAGCTGAGCATCGGCATAACTCACCGCGGCATAGTAACCATGGCGAAGCTCTCGTGCGGCGGCGCTGTCGAGCGTGCGGCGTGCCTGCGGTTCGCCGAGGATTTCGTGATTCACATGGAAGGCGATGTCGGGGGCATCGCGGGGCCGTCCCGGCGGCACGATGGCCGGAATGTCTTCGCGGCGATGGAGATCCCAATACCGCTGCGGCACCTTGTAGGGAGTGTGTGGCTTGAAGAAGCCGACCGCGAGGAAGAATGGCGCGGGGTTCTTGGCCAACGTCCGTAATTCGGTGATCGCGAGCGTCGCCGTGCCGGTGTCGAAGCATGCCTCGTCGGGCACGTCGCGGCTCTCGCAGAGTGGATGCTGTGCATGGTTAAGCGGCAGGGGGCCGCCGTCCGGGAGCGCGAACTCATCCTTGGTTTTGCCGCCGGTGCGACGGTCGGGGACGGTGAGTTTCCTGAAGTCGGATTCCTGGCCGTATCCCCCCAGAACCTTCCCGATGCTCATGGCGGTGTAGCCGTGCTGCCTGAACCACTGCGGCATCGTCACAGCGTCAGGGTGTTGGTCGTAGAGAAAGCGAGTCATGCTCCAGATGCGGAGCTCATCCGGTCTGCGGCCGCTCATGAACGAAGCCCGCGATGGTCCGCAGATCGGCTGTTGACAATAGGCCCTGGTGAACACCGTGCCGCGAGCGGCAAGACGATCGAGGTGTGGCGACTTGGCCACCGCGTCGCCATAGCACCCCAGGCGCGTGCCAAGATCGTCGAACACAACGAGCAGGACATTCGGCCTGCGCGTCGGCACAGGATCGGCGGCGGTTCCAGCCGTCGCCATGTCCATCAGAAGTGCCGCGAGGATCACCACCGAGAGTCTCACGGGTCGCGTCACTCCGATGACCATGCGTGGAGCTGGTGCCGCCCGTCGTCGCCGGCACTCATGGTCGTGCGAGCCTGCATGCAATCACTTCGACGGGGCTGGCGGCTGGGCCTTGATCCACGCCAGATTGAAGGCGTAATGATCCTTGCTCGTGATCAGGTGAATGAGGCCATCCCTGCCCTGGGCCAGGGCGAGGTAGCCGTTGATGTCGGCCGTGGTCTTGCCGTCGACCGCGACAAGGCGGCGGTCAGGCCAGGTCTTCCCCTCGTCGTAGCTTACGGCGGCGTAGAGGCCGGTGCCTTGGTAGTCGCCGTCGGTGGACTTGAAGACGAGGCCGGTGCGCTCCTTGAACGGCGTGCGGGCCTGATCGGTGAACGAGCAGAGGAGGATCGGCCCCTCCGCGAGCCGCAGCATCGCCGGCCGCTGCGTGTTGCTCACGACGGGAAACTCGCTTGCCTGCCACTGCCAGGTGGCCCCGAGATCGCCCGAGGTGCTCATCGGCATCTTCAGGTCGAAGAGCTTCTGCGCGGGCTCCTCCGGCGACAGCCGGCCGAAGGCGAGTAGCCGGCCGTCCGCCAGCTCCACGATCGACGCGTGGATCCCGGCAATGAAGGGGCCGGTCGCCCCGGGCCGCACGTCGTCGGCAGCGCGGCGGTCGCGGCCGGTGTCGCTCCAGGTGCGGCCGTCGTCGCGGCTGATCGCGAGCCCGGAGAAGTCGAACGGGATGGCGATCACGCCGGCCTTCGTGCGGAGAAAATTCCCCGACGATTCCCCGTGCGACCGCATCACCGCCGGCTTCGACCAGGTGGCGCCGTTGTCGGTCGACCGGCGGAGAATCACGTCTCCGTGCTGCCGGGCCTCGACGACGTGGTAGATCGTCTCCCGGCCGTCACACCAGATCTTCGGCGCGTGGTCGTTGACGTCCTG
>JBJTBO010000041.1:0-15913 GCA_046091445.1 Planctomycetaceae bacterium
GACTGGGGATCCGAGTGGCCCGGGCGCGTCTGGGCTTCGGGCTGAGGGTGGTCCTCGCGGGGGGGCGGCGGGGCCGCGCCGTGCTCGTGGCCGCGAGCATCGCCGCGGGCGCGATCAATTCCGTCGCCGGTGGCGGAACGATCCTCACGTTTCCGGTGCTCACGGCGATCCTTCCCGAGACGGCCGGCCGTCTCGTGGCGGCCAACGCGACAAGCACGATCGGCCTGATGCCCGGGGCCCTGGCCGCGGCGTGGGCCTATCGCGAGGAGCGGCAGGGGCAGCCGCCGTGGGCCTTCTGGCTTCTCGCCCCGAGCGTGATCGGCTCGGTCGCGGGCGCGCTCCTGCTCTTCGCACTGCCCGCGCGGCGGTTCGACCTGCTGGTGCCCTGGCTGATCCTGCTCGCGGCCGTGCTTTTCGCCGCCCAACCGCGGCTCGTGCGCCGGCGCACGGCCGCGCCCGCGAGCGCCGACGCGACGCCACCCGCCGGGCGGATCGCCTGCGCGGCGCTCCTGCAGCTCCTGGTCGGCATCTACGGCGGATACTTCGGAGCGGGGATCGGCATCCTCATGCTCGCGGTGCTCGGCCTTCTCGACCTCGGCGACATCCACCGCCTCAACGGGATCAAGAACGTGCTCGGCACCGCGATCAACGCGGTGGCGGCGGCCGTCTTCGCGACGATGTCGCTCACCGGGGGGCGTCAGGTGTCGTGGCCGCTGGCGGCGCTCATGATCGTCGGGTCCGTGATCGGCGCGCTCGGCGGCTCCGCGCTCGCCCGCCGGATGCCGCCGTCGCGGGTGCGGCGGGGCGTCGCCATCATCGGCTTCGTGCTGGCGGGCTATTATCTCTGGCGTGAATACCTCGCGTGAGTGCGGGCGCCGTCCGCCCCATCGCCCCGGCCCCGCGTCATGATCGTCCGCACCGACCAGCTCACGAAGCGGTACGCCCGATTCACGGCGCTCGACGCCTGCACGCTGGAGGTGCGGCGTGGGGAGATCTTCGGGCTCCTCGGGCCCAACGGCGCCGGCAAGACGACGCTGCTGCGTCTGCTGCTCGGCTTCATTCGTCCGACGGCCGGGTCGGCGCACGTGGCCGGCTGCGACTGCGAGCACGACTCGCTCGGCGTGCGGCGTCGCACCGCCTACCTGCCCGGCGAGGCGCGGCTCTTCCGCCGCATGAACGGTCATGGCGTGCTCGACTTCTTCTCGCGCCTGCGGCCCGCCTGCCGCCGTGACACGGCCGCTCGCGTGGCCGACCGCCTGGGACTCGACTGCACGCGGCAGGTGGGACGCATGAGCACCGGCATGCGGCAGAAGCTCGCCCTCGCGGTGGTGCTGGCCACCGAGGCCGAGCTCGTGATTCTCGACGAGCCGACCGCCAACCTCGATCCCACGGCGCGGGCCGAGGTGCTCGATCTCGTCACGGAGGCTCGTGCCGCGGGCCGCACGGTTATCTTCTCGTCACACGTCCTCTCCGAGGTGGAGACGGCCTGCGACCGCGTGGTGATCCTGCGGGCCGGGCGGCTGGTCCACGAGCAGTCGATCGAGCACCTGCGCCGCAGCCACCGCATCTCGGCACGGCTCGCCGGTCCCTTCACGGGTGTTCCCGAGGCGCTCGCCGCGCACGTGTCGCTCGCGGAGCACCGGGACGACAGGGTCGTGCTCGAGGCCGCCGACTCGCTGCCGCGGCTGCTGGGCTGGCTGGCGACCCTGCCGCTCGAGGAGATGCAGGTGGAGCCCGTGGGCCTCGGCGCGGTGTACGACCGCTTCCACCGCGGCAGCAACGACGCACACGGCACGATCTGACTTCCGGGACGACGGCCTTCGACGGGACGCACGCGCGCATGTGGAACACGGCGATCTGGCGACGGGCCTGGGGCGACCAACGGGCGCTCGTGCTCTCGCTCACGGCGCTCTGGGCGGCCTTTCCCTGGATTTATCTCTGGCTATCCGCACAGATCACGATGTCGGCCTTCCAGGACGTGCTGCTGCGCGCGATCCCGCAGGAATGGCAGAAGCTCTCGGGCGTGCCCTTCGCCGAAGTGGCCACGCCCGCGGGCCGCGTGGCCCTCGCCTTCGTCGACCCCGTGATCGTGCTCGCGGCCACGGTGTGGGGCATCACGCGCGGGAGCGACGCCGTCTCCGGGCAGCTCGAGCGGGGCACGATGGAGATGGTGCTGGCGTCTCCGATCCGTCGCACGGCCGTGTTCGTCACGCAGGCGCTCGCGGCGACGGGCGGAGCGGCGCTGCTCTGTGGCGTGCTGCTGGTGAGCGTCTGGACGGCCGTGGCGTCCGGGCCGTGGGCCGACCGGGTCGAGCCGGCCCGGTTCGTACCCGCGGTGGCGAACGTCTTCGGCCTCATGGTCTGCCTCGGCGGGATCGCGTCCCTCGTCTCGGCGGCCGACAGCCATCGCTGGCGCACGATCGGCATCATGTGCGGCTTCTACGTGCTCTCGATCCTCGCGAAGCTCGTCGGTCGTCTGAGCACGACCTTCTCCTGGGTGGGAGCGCTGTCGGTGCTGGAGGTCTACGAGCCACAGCGGCTCGTCGGCGGTAACGCGGAGGCCTGGTGGCTCCTGGCACGCTATGACGGGGTGCTGATCGGGATCGGGATCGCCGCGTACGTCGCGGGAGCCGTGATCTTCGCCCGCCGCGATCTGCCGGCGCCGCTGTGACCCACGACCCGCGGGAATTCCCACGGGTCGGTGTGGCGTCATGGCCCGCTCGCGCCGCATACTGAGCCGGCACGGCGACGGTTCCCCGAGGGCCGTGCCGTCGAGGATCGAGGACGGCTCCACTGCGGCTTCCTCGATCCGCACCTCGTGCATGAAGAGGAACATCGGCATGTCCCGTTCTGCCCGGCACCTGCACCGGCGGTGGATGCTCGCGACGGCGCTCGTCGTCGCGTCGTGCTGCCCGTCCGCCTCGAATCCCCCGCTCGCAGCCGAGCCCACGGCGGCCACCGCCGATGGGACGGCCGCGCCTCCCGGACAGGCGGAGCTCGACGCGGCCATCGACGTGAAGATCGGCGCACGAAGCCTGAACGACTACGACCGCGTCCTGAAGCACTGCCGCCGGGCGATCGAACTCGGCCTCGACGCCGACTCGAAGAAGTTCGCCGAGGAGCTCTACACGGGCACGCTCGTCGATCGGGCGGGGCTGCTCGTCGACGTGATCTACGGATCGAAGCCTCCCGACCCGCAATGGCCGCGGATGCGTGCGCTGGCGCTCGGCGACCTCGCCGAAATCCTGGCGCGCGATCCCGAACTCGGTCAGGCCCACCTCATGGTCGCACGACTGGAGGCGCTTCCCCGGGGCGATCGCGAGCGGGCGCGGACGGCCGCCCGCAAGGCGATCGATCTGCTCGGCGACGACATGCTCCAGCAGGCGCGGGCCTTCATCGTGCTGGGCTCGCTGGAGGACGACGCCGCCGAGCGGAAGAAGCACTACGACCGAGCGGTCGAACTGGCGCCGCGGGACGCCGACGTGCGTCGTACCCGCGGACTCGCGCTGCTCGTCACGGGCGATCCCGCCGAAGCCTGCGACGACCTCGCCGCGGCGCTCGACGAGGAGCCGGAGGACGCATCGCTCCACGAGGCGTTCGGGATGGCGTGCCTGATGAACGATCGGCTCGACGACGCCGAAGGGGCTGTCGACCGGGCCATCGAGCTCGACCCCGAATCCGCGGGTGCCCACGCCTATCGCGGACGTCTGCACGCCGTGCGCGGCGACCTCGAGAAGGCGCTCGCCGACATCGACCGGGCGATCGAGCTCGATCCGACCGACACCTCGACCTTCGTGCTGCGGGCGCGCGTCCGCCAGCAGGCGGGGGACGAAACCGAGGCGTTCGAGGACATCGAGTCGGTGCTGGGTGGCGACCCGGGCAATCTCGAGGCGCTCGAACTCCGCGGCCTCATCCTGGCCGACAAGGGGGATTACTCGGCGGCGATCCGCGATTTCCGACGGCTCGTCGCCAAGAACCCGAACAACGCGGGTGTGGTCAGTCAGCTGGGCATGCTGTACCTGTTGGCCCGTCAGCCGCGTGAGGCGATCCGACGCTTCACCCGCGCGCTCGAGATCGACGAGAACCACTTCCCGAGTCGACGGGGCCGCAGCGACGCCCGCATCTCGATCGGTGACCACGCCGAGGCCCGGGCCGACCTCGAACGTGCCCTCGAAGCCCGGCCGGACGACACCGGCGTCCTGAACAACCTCGCCTGGCTGCTGGCGACGTCGCCGGACGACGCCCTGCGCGACGGCACGCGGGCCATCGAACTGGCGACCAAGGCGTGCGAGGAGACGGAGTGGAACGAGGCCCACATCATCAGCACGTTGGCCGCCGGGTATGCCGAGACGGGAGACTTCGAGACGGCCAGGAAGTACAGCCGCCAGTCGGTGGAGAAGAGCGATCCCGAGGCCGGCGTCCGCGAGCAGCTCGAGAACGAGCTCGCGAGTTACGAGCGCAGCGAGCCGTGGCGGGAGCGACAGGAGATGCAGGAGGAGCCGCTCGAAGAGGATGCGGCCCGGGAGGCCGAGCCCGCCGGCGCCAACGCGACGACCGAGGCTCCGCGACGCCCCTTCGACGACGACTGACCGCCCGCGACCACGCGGCGACGAGGCGTCGCCAAGCGACCCCGCCGTCACTCAGGGCGGGGCGGCGGGGACGACGGGCCGACGCGGGCGCCGCGTGTCCGGGTCGAGTGGCTGGAGCGCGGCGTGGGCGTCGCAGGCCTGCACGAGTCCCTGCATCATGCGCGCGAGTTCCCCGGGCCGTTCGCCCGCCAGGTCGTGCTCCTCGAACGGATCGTCGTGGAGGTTGAAGAGCTGGTAGCGAGCGCCGCCGGAGGCCGGCGCGGGCGGGTGATGGTAGATCACCTTCCAGTCGCCTTCACGCCACACGGTGACGTAGTCGCTGCGGTGCGGCGCATGCGGATAGTGCATGAGGAAGGTGCGCTCGTGCGCGGGGTCGTCGCGTCCCGCGAGCAGCAGGTCGAGCGGCCGGCCGTCGACCACATGCCCCGGCGGGACGGGAACGTCGTCGAGTCGCAGGATCGTCGGCATGACGTCGCAGACATTCGCGATCTGGCGTTGGATCGCACCGGCGGCGATCGGCAGCCGGCGCTGCCAGCGGCCGGTCGGATCGGGGGCGGCCCAGGAGGCGATGAAGGGCACCCGCATGCCCCCCTCGTAGTGCGAGCCCTTGCGACCGCGCAAGGGCGCCGCCGAGGCCCACGCGTGCTCGTGGCCCAGCGGGGCGTCCGACCCGTTGTCGCCGAGGAAGAGCACACGCGTGTCGGCGGCGACGCCGAGCGCCTGGAGATGGTCGAGGATGTCGCCCAGCGAGCGGTCCATTCCCTCGACGAGCGTCGCGAAGGCGCGGGCCGGCGGCGACACGTCGCGATCGGCGTAGCGATCCGCGAAGCGGGGATCGGATTCGAACGGTGCATGGACGGCGTAGTGCGCGAGATGGAGAAAGAAGGGCTGGCGTGCCCCGACCGCCGCCGTGATCTCGGCCGTCGCCTCGCGCGTCAGTGCCTCGGTGAGAAAAATGTCCTCGCCGTGGTGGTGCTCGAGCCCCGGCACGGCGTTGTCGGCGGCGGCACGAGCCCGGGAGGGTGTGTCGCGTCGGGCGAAGTCCCGCGAGCCGAAGTAGGTCGCGGGAGCGCCGATGCAGCTGCCGGCGATGTTCACGTCGAAGCCGAGGGCCGCCGGATCCTCACCAGGCGCACCGCGGGGCGCGAAGTGCCCCTTGCCCACGTGGATGGTG
Source organism: Planctomycetaceae bacterium (assembly GCA_046091445.1). Taxonomy (GTDB): domain Bacteria; phylum Planctomycetota; class Planctomycetia; order Pirellulales; family UBA1268; genus QWPN01. The sequence continues at coordinate 5,764 of JBJTBO010000041.1, forward strand.
CGGTACCCCGCCTGTCGCAGCAGGCGGGGAAGGGTCACGTCGTCGGCGTCGAGCCCGCGCCAGTTCCAGTCGGGCGGACCGAGCGGTCCGGCGTTGTCCTGTCGCCAGTTGATCCAGTTCGTGGTGCGGTGCCGCGCCGCGTTCTGGCCTGTCATGAGCGAGATGCGGGTCGGCGAGCAGACGCTCATCGCGTAGAACGTGCTGAAGCGCGCGCCGGAGGCCGCCAGCCGCTCCATCGCCGGCGTGTGGTAGAAGTCGTTGAGCGGATGGCGACGCGGTCGGCCATCCGGGTCGGTGAGGAACGGGACCGACGTGTCCATCACGCCCAGGTCGTCCACGAGGAAGACGATGACGTTGGGTCGGTCGGCCGCGATCGCGTGTGCGGCGGCGGGGGCGAGCAGCAGCGCGGCCCAGATGCCCACGACGCGGGCCACGATCGCCGGTTTCATACGTCGCACACCATCGCCGCATGCCGCAGGGCGAGCACGGGATCGTCCCAGGTGGGGATGAATTCGTGCGCCACGAAGTCGTCGTAGCCCGCAGCCGTGAGCGCCCGCATCACGGCCGGGTAGTTGGTCTCCTGGGTGTCGTCGAGCTCGCCGCGACCCGGGGTTCCGGCGGTGTGCACGTGCCCGATGAGGTCCCGCAGCGCGTCGATCCGCCGGATCACGTCGCCATTCATGATCGACACGTGGTAGACGTCGAAGAGGAGCTTGAAGTTGGGTGAGCCCACCCGCCGCACCAGATTGACGCAGAAATCGACGTCGTCGCCGAAGTACCCCGGGTGGCCCTTCATGGGATGCGTCGCATCGCGCGTGTTGAGGTGCTCGAGCACGAGCGTCACGCCGCGTGCCTCCGCGAGAGGCAGCACCCGCTGCCACGCGGCGACGCATTCCGCCGCCGCCCGTTCCTCGTCCATGTCCGGAAACCGCATGCCGGTGAACGTGATCACCTTGCGACTTCCGACGCGCGACGCCACGTCGATCGCCTCGACGAGCTTCTCATGGACCTCCGCGCGGTGGGCGGGATCGCACGGCCCTTTCGCGAAGCCGTGGCTGCTGACGAGCGAAATCTCGAGGCCCAGTTCGCGCACCGCCGGGTAGTGCGCCCGATCGATGCCTTCGATGCCCACGAGGCCGATCTGGACGGCATGCCGCGCGAGGGTGATCGGATCCATCGGCTTGAAGCACCAGCCCATCACGGAGTGACGGATGCCCCGATTGCGGATGCGATACGACGGATCGGCGGCGGAGCGCGACACGATCCCTGCCGTCGCGGGAGCGGCCGGGCCCGCGCCGGAGGCACCGCCCGACGCGGCTCCCGTCAGCCCTGCCGCAAGCAACGCACGACGATGGACCGAGCCGTTCATGGAACACTCGCGCGGCTGGAACGGTGCACCGCGAGAAGGGGGTACCGGAGCGGGTGCGTCATTCGCTCGCCACAGCGTACCACCGGCGCCGGCAAGCTGGGCAAGCTGCGAAACCGACAATCCTCCCGAACGTTACGGAGTGGCCGTGCGTACGGTACTCAGGTTTGATCAGTTCTTCGACTCGACCATGGAGGGTTGGACGATGGACGCACACTTCAACGAGTACCTGGCGGCGGTCGCGGGCATGCGAGACCTGTACGGCGAGCGCGGCGACGACCACCCGACGGATTTTCACGACGTCGACGCGTCTCCCGTCGCCGGCGATCCGCTGGCGCGCGAAACAGCGGGGCTCGCGGTGAGCGGGGCGAGCGGCTGTTGTTTGCAGTGACGCGTGGGGGTGCCTTACCCTGCCGGGGTTCCCCGGAGAGCCGCGCGTGGCCGATGACCGACTCGCCGATGACGCCGATCCGGAGGGGATCGGGACGCGAAGCCCGCGCGATGTCTCGACCTTGCACCCGTCGGACACCGCGTCCTCCGAGGTCGGGCTGCCGCGGGCCGCGACCAACTTCGGCTTTGACCGCCCCGACCCGGAGGTCGATCCGCTGATCGGCCGGGAATTCGGCGACGTGCAGCTCGTGCGGCTGGTCGGACAGGGAGGCATGGGGCGCGTGTACGAGGCCCGCCAGCCCGGCCTCTCGCGCTCCGTGGCGGTGAAGGTGATGCGGGCCGGAGCGGACGGCTCCAGCGCGGCGTCGCTCCGCTTTCGCCACGAAGCCGAGGTGCTCGGCCGACTGCGTCATCCCGGCATCGCGCACGTCTACACCGCCGGCATGCACCGGGCCGCCGGCGGCGACACGCCGTACATCGTGATGGAGTTCGGTCCCGGAGCCGAACCGCTCGTCGAGCACGCCTCCCGTCACCGCCTCGATGCCCGCGCACGGCTGCAGCTGCTGCGACTGGTCTGCGAGGCGGTCGCCCACGGCCACCGCCACGGCATCGTGCATCGTGACCTGAAGCCTGGCAACATCCTCGTCGACGCGGATGTGCGGCCGAAGGTGATCGATTTCGTAATCGCCCGCATCACCGACGACCTCGCCGCGAACGACTCGGTCACGGAGACGGGCCAATTCGTGGGCACGCGGCCCTACATGAGTCCCGAGCAGTTTCTGGGGGAGCCTGTCGATGCGCGCAGCGACGTCTACTCGCTCGGCGTCATCCTTCACGAACTGCTCACCGGCCGCCTGCCGCACGACGTGCATGCCGCATCCCTCGTCGACACCGCCCGACTCGTCTGCGAGGAGCCCCCGCGCGCCTTGGTCGTGCCGGATCGGGACCTGCGCCGTGGAACCGCGGCGATCGCCGCCCATTGCCTCGAAAAAAAGCCCGGCGACCGCTACGCGGCTGCGGCCGAACTCGCGGCCGATCTCGATCGGGTGCTCGGCGGGCTCCCTGTCCGCGCGCGGGCGCCGCGGCTCGACGAGCGGATGGGACGCTGGCTGAGACGACGGCGGACACCGCTGGCAGCATTGGGCGCCGCCACGGTCGCGGCCGCGGTCGTCGGAGTGGCATCGTCCGCCCGCCGCATCACGTCGCCCGGAGCCTTGCCGCCACCGCGCGTCGCCGCACCGGACGCCATCGACACCGAGGGGCCGACCGCCCGGTTCGACGGGATCTCGAGCGGGCGCACCACGCCGGTCGACCGCGTCGGCCTGCATTTCAGCGAGCCGGTCTCCGGACTGTCCGTGGCCGACCTCCGCCTCTCGCGGGACGGGAGGCCGGTGCCCACCACGGGACTGACGATCCGGCAGGTCGGCGGGGCCACCACGTACGAAGTGAAGGGTCTGCGGCGACTGAACGCCGAGCAGGGATCGTACGAACTCTCCCTCGTCGGCACCGCCGACTGGCCCGTCGACGCGTCCGGCAATCGGCTCGACCAACCCGTGCGCGTGACGTGGAGGATGCCCGCATTCCGCGAGGTCGCCTTCAACCTGCTCGACGACCGTTGGCGCTCGTCCGTCGTCTCGATGGACGACGTCGAGTTCTTCATCGAGCGCAGCGCCGGAGCCGCCCGCTTCATTCGCCCCACGGTGCCGGCCAAGGAGGGCTCGATCGTGCTGCGATTCGACTATCCCTTCACGATCCATGCCGCGACGCTGCTCGCGGGCATGCACGTCTGGACGACGGGCGACCCGTTTCCCTACGACCCCGAATCACGCGCCGCGATCGACGTGTCGCCAGACGGCGTGACCTGGAAGACCGTGGCGAGCCTCGAGCCCGGGCGCGGGGGCGAAGTCCACGGGCCACACGACATCGGCGAGACCGTCGAGGGCGGCACCACGATCTGGGTGCGGGCCCGCCTCACCGGCTCGCGCGAATGGCCGGGCGACGGGCTCATCTTTTCGCAGTTTCTGCGCACCGACCCTGAGAAGCCGGAACTCGACACGTTCGTCCTCACCGCCACCGGCGACCATCCGCCGGTGATTCCCGAGACGGACGACCCGTGACACGCACCGTTGTATGCTGCCGACGAGACGGGCCGGATCGGCCCCGACAGACCTGCCCCGGACGGAGCACGGCCCCATGACCCATCGTCGTCGTCAGCATGCGGCCGTCGCGCGCCGTCCGATCCACGTCGTGGCGGCTGGGATCGCGGTCGTCGGCATGGGTCTCGGTGCACCCGCGGTTTCGTGGGCGGCGGACCGGCCCGAGGCACGCGATGCCGCAGACGAGACGGCCCGGCGGCAGAAGCACTTCCGCGACCTGGTCACCGACGTCACGCTCGTCGGCCGGTTCACGATCGACCGGCCGCCGGCGCCCGCCGCGCCGACTCAACGGGATGGCGAGGCTCAGCCACGCAAGGACGCCGGTGCCGGTGATGCCGCCGAGGTAACGCTCCGGGAGGAGGAGTACGCGATCACGGGAGCCGTGCCGCTCGGCGGCGACCTCTGGGCGCTCACCGCGCGCATCCGCTATGGCGAGACCGACGTGACCATCCCGGTTCCCATCGCCGTCAAATGGGCGGGTGACACGCCCGTGCTCACGCTCGACCGCATCACGCGCCCCGGCCTCGGCACCTTCTCCTCGCGCGTGGTGCTCGATGGCGACCGCTACGCGGGCACGTGGCAGCACGACGACGTCGGTGGCCACATGTTCGGCCGCATCGAGCGTCGGGCGACGTCCACCGGGTCAGCGTCCCCGCGGCCGGCCGATCGGTGATTCGACGTCTCCTCCCGGAGACCGCACCGCCGGCCCACTGGGCTGCACCCGGCCGGGTGATTTCCGCGCCCCGCTCGACTATCCTGCCGCACGGGTCGGTTTCTCCGGGAGGCACGCGCCATGATCCTCAGCGGATGGTCCACGGTCGCGATCGTGATGGCCGCCCTCTTCGGGGGCGGTTTCTTCGGACTCCCGGTGAGCGTGCCGCCGCTGCCTGCCGACCCGGTGATCGAGCGCTCGGCGACCGAGACGTGTCTGCTGCACGCGTCGCTCCGCGGGCTCGCCGAACCCGACGGCTCATCGACCAATCGGACGGAGCAGCTGCTCGCCGATGAAGAGGTGCAGGCGTTTCTCCGCGACCTGCTCCAGGAAGTCGTGAAGCTGGCCGGCACCGCGGCGGAGGCGGCGGGCCCGCCGATGCCCATGCAGTCGATCACCGAGCTGCTCGGCGTCATCGCCACGCGGCCCGTGTCGCTCACGGTGGAGCGGCTGGAGGTGCAGCCCGGCGCACCGCCCGAGATCGATGCCCTGCTGATCCTCAATCCGGGCGCGAAGCGGCAGGTGTTCGACGCCGCGCTTGCCGACATCCTTCGCGGCATCCTCGGCGACGCGCCACCGTCGGCCGCGGACGGACTCGCGCGCATGCCCCTCGGCGCCGGCCCGACGCTCGCCTGGGGCTATCGGGATGACTATTTCATCTGCGCCGTGGGCGATGGGGCGGTCGCTCGCAGCGGTGCGATCGTCGCCGGCGGTCCAGCGCGGACGCCCGCGTGGAAGGCCACCATGCTCAAGCGCATGCCGGTGAAGCGGCCTTCGACGCTCGCGTATCTCGACGCAGCCGCAATCCGCGAACGCATCCTCCGGCAGATCCCCGATTCCACCATCCCGGGCGTGCGCGAGGTGGTCACCGCGCTGGGACTCGACGAACTCGAGGTGGTCGGCAGCGTGAGCGGCATGACCGAGGAGGGCGTTTCGTCCGCCACGTGGCTGGGATTCACGGGCGAACCGCGGGGCATCTTCGCCCGTGGACGGGGCAAGCCGCTGGCCGCAGGCGACTTCGCCATGATCCCTTCCGACGCCATCATGGCACAGGTGGTGAAGTTCGACGCGGCCGCGACGCTCGAGCAGCTCCTCGCCGGCATCGAGGCCGTCGTCCCCCGCGCGACGACCGATGCCCGGACGGCCCTCGAGCAGTTCCGGGCGGTCGCGGGCCTCGACCTCGAGGCCGACCTGCTCCGTCCGCTGGGCGACACGTGGCGATTCTTCACGCTGCCGGGCGGCGGACCGCTCGTTCCCGCCATGGCGCTGGTGATCGACGTGCGCGACGCGCGGACCTTCGGCACGTCGCACGAGGCGCTGCTGCGACTGGCCCGCAACGCCGCGGCCGCGGCGGACCAGCCGATCGACGTCGCGGAGTCACGGTACCGCGACGAGACGATCTTCACGCTGAACGCGCCCGTGCCGATCGCGCCGGCGTGGTGCCTCACCGACGCACGCCTGATCGTCACGACCTCACCGCAGCTCCTGCGGACCCTTCTCGCGCGAAGGGTCGACGACGAAAGCCTTGCCGACGTCCCCGAGGTGCACTCGGTCATCGAACGTGGGCAGACCACACTCGTCAGCTTCATGGATGCCTCGTCGCTCGTCTCCTCGGCGTGCGGTGTCTACGAAATGGCGACCCCGATGGCGCGCTCGGCGCTGGCCCAGCAGGGAATCGCCGTCGACCTGCCACCACTCCCCCCCTCGTCGTCGATTCGACCGCACGCGCGCCCGGCCGTCTCGACGTATCGCCACCTCGGGGCCGACGGGGTCATTGCGGAGAGCGCCTCGACGGTGCCGCTCGGGCCGCTGTCGAGCGGCGGCCTCGTGGGGAGCGGTCCGGCCACCACCGGCGTCCTCGTCGGGCTCCTGCTGCCGGCGGTGCAGTCCGCCCGTGAGGCCGCCCGACGGGCGCAGGCGATGAACAGTTTCAAGCGAATCCTGCTCGCGATGCTCACGCATGCCGACGCCATGAAGGGGTTTCCCTCGCAGGCGATCACGGACGAGGATGGAAAGCCGCTTTTGAGCTGGCGGGTGCGGATCCTGCCCTACCTCGAGGAGAACGATCTCTACCGGCAGTTTCACCTCGACGAACCATGGGACAGCCCGCACAACCTCGCGCTGCTCGACAGGATGCCGGCCGTCTACGCCAACCCGTCCGGACTGCCGGCGAGGGAGGGACTGACGACCTTCCTCCTCCCGACCGGAGCGGGCACGCTGTTTCCCGAGCCGGGACGGTCACCGCGCCTCGAGACCGTCGCCGACGGCACGAGCAATACCCTCGCGCTGGTCGAGGTCACGACCGACCTGGCCGTGCCCTGGACCAAGCCTGACGACATCGCCATCGACTTCGACGATCCGACGAAGCCGTTCAGGGGCGCGCGGCCGGGCGGGTTTCTCGCGGCCACGATGGACGGTGCCGTACGGTTCATCACCGGATCCATCGACGACGCGACCCTCAGGGCGATGCTCACACCTGCCGGCGGCGAGACGGTCCGGATTCCCTGATGGCGGGGACCCTCGGTGCGATGCGGACGTCGTCGCATCCCGCGAAACCCCGCGGGTGCGCATCGCTTCGCGCCTCGCCGGCGCGGCGTTGATTCATTCCACCCGCCGCCACATGGCCTGGCGCAGGGTGGCCGGACCGGCGGCGGGCTTCTCGTACCAGACCGTCAGAAGCCTCCCGTCGGCGAGTTCGACGGTCGAGGGATAGCCGAGATCAACCGAAGACCCGTCGGCGGAGATCGTGAGCGGCTCGCCCCAGGTGCGGCCGTGATCGGTGCTGACACGGGCCTGGTTCCCGAACGGGGCCCTTCGGTACCCATAGGTCATGACGAGCCAGCCGTCGCGAAGACGGAGCAGGTGCGAAGGCAGCCCCCAGACGTCGATCGCCCGCGGGACGGTCCATGTCCGCCCACCATCCGCCGACTCGCTCTGCAGCGTCTCGCCCTCGTCAGCGGCATTGTGGTTGCGAATCTGCACGACGATCCGCCGGTCTGCTGTCTCCACCGCATGCAGTTCGTGGTACCCGCGCTGCACCGCGTCCCCGGGCCGAGCCGGAATTTCCGCGAGCCATCGCCAGGTGAGCCCGTCGTCCGTCGACTCGCAGACGCCGATGCGGCCCGCGGATGTCCAGAGTTCCTTCCCGGCGTAGAGCAGCCTGCCGTCCGCGAGCTGGATCGGGCCGTGCGGACTGTTGACGATGGTCGGCCGTCGCTCCGACCAGGTGGTCCCGCCGTCGGTGCTCCGTACGAGCCACTCTCCACGTTCAGCCCGCCGTCCGTCCGCATCGAGGCGGTCATGCACGGCGAGCCAGCGCGGCCGCCGCGGATCGTCGGCTCCGAGCCGGCCGAGCGGCTCCTCGTAGGCCAGCGACGTGAAGGTGGTGACGAGGAGTGCTCCCGTCGCGGTCTCGACGACACCCGCATCACGGTCATCGATCGCGCCGTCGAGCAGCACGCGCGGCCATGTCCACGAGGCGCCCTCGTCCGTGGAGGTCATCGCCTGCACCTGGCCGAATGGGCACACGTGGGCCTCCCGGCCACCCGACCAAACCAGCCACAGGCGTCCATCCCCGCGGCGCGCCACCGTCGGCCAGCCCGCGTACGGCTCACCGTCAGGGAGAACCGTCGTCGTCTGCAGGATCTCGGCACGTGCGTGGCTCGACCGGGGCGTGCCGGGCTCGTCGCCGGGCGCACGGGCGACACAGACTCCCCACGACACGACGCACGCACCCGTCGCTACCCTCATCCACATCCACACAACCTGCTCATACCGGCCATGCTGGCCAGGCTGGTCATGCCGGCCACCAAACCCGTTCATGATGCGTTCCTGTCCTGCGGCGATGCGGCCCCGGTCGGACGATCGATGGTGCGGTTCCCCGCCATGCCGCATGATACCGCGTCCGGGCTCGGCCTCCGGGCCAGGGTCGAGCCGCCTCGAGGAGAGTGACGTGCCACGCGAATGCGCGCCGGGCGGGGTCGTGAGCGCCGCTTCCACACCCATCGTCGCGGTCGTCTCACTGGCGCTGACCGTGAGCGCCTGCGTGGTCTGTGCTTCCCCCCCGCCCGAGCACCACGTGGCTCCCGGCGACGATCCCCAGATGGCCGTCGACCGCGCGGCTCCGGGTGATCGCGTCGTCCTGCTGCCCGGCCTGCACGAGCGGCCGCTCGGCAGACATCGATCGCTCATCTTCATCGACAAGTCGCTCGATCTCGAGATCGCCGCGGGAGCCACGCTGCGACTGGCGGCCGGCCAGACCGCCCTCGAGCCGGACCCCGAGATCACCACCGACCACAGCGCGAAGGCCATCGATGACCTCGAGGTGGGCGGCACCTACGACCTGTCGCAGGGACCCCTGCTCCTCACGATCACGATCGACGGCACTGGCGACGGGCCGGACGACGGGGACGCGGACACGTTCTCCTGGGCCCGGGGCGTCTTCGGCAAGCCGGCTGCCGCCCGCGTGCCGATCACCGGCGACTGGCAGCCGCTCGATCATGGCATCACGGTGCGGTTCTCCTCGCGCCGCGGTCACAACCGGGGAGCATTCTGGTTCGTGTCGTACGACGGTCCGGCTTCGTACGGCGTGCGGGTGGGCCATGGTGTTCAGGCCGAGCCCGTCGCGGACGTCCGGATCGGCGGCCGGGGCACGATCGACATGGCGAGCGGCGCGAACGCGCAGCCGAGCGAGATGGTGCGCGACATCTCGGCCTGCGTCCTCGTACACGGCCGCGTCCGCGGCGTGCTCGTCGAGGAACTGACCCTCGCCAACTCGATGCGGTCGGTGATGGTCTACGGCGAGCACACGGGGGCGTTCGTGCCGGGCGGAGGCACGCGGGGCGGCACCTCCTTCGACGCGGCATCGATCTCGATCCTCGGCACCCGCACGATCAACCCGGGCACCGCCGGCTATCCGTTCGGGGCCGCCTACCTGCTCGGCCACCCGTCCCACCGCGGCCGGCTCACCGATGTCCGGTGCAACTTCAACCTCATGGAGTCGGTCACGACGTCGCTCGAGCCCAACTTCAACCTCTCTCGCTACGAGGTGGTCGGCAACCTGATCACGAGCCGCGGTGAGGCCGTCCACTGCTGGCGTCGTTCGACCGACGGGATCGTCGTCGACAACGTGCGGCTCGACGACACGGCGGGGCGGCCCGTGGTGAGGGACAACTCCCCGTCGGGATGGGCTCGCTCGGAGCGGCTGCGTTTCGGCGGAAACATCAACCTCGTCAGCGATCCCATCGAGTCCTTCGGCACCTTCACTCCGCTGCCCGGCGGGCACGCGATCCTCGGCGGCACGACCGCGGGTGGCGCCCGCTCCAGGCTCGACCTGCTCGCGGGCCCCGCGCCGCGACTGCCCACCGACGGGACGGGCCGACTGCGCGGCATCGTGGTCGCGCGCAGCGACGACGGCCGCGTCCATGCGGCCTTCCAGGTCACGTCACGCGTCGCGATGACGGGGAACGGGCCCGCGCTCGACGACGTGGTCGTGCGGCCGGCGGGTGGAGCCCCCGACGGATTCGG
>JBJTBO010000042.1:0-2447 GCA_046091445.1 Planctomycetaceae bacterium
TCGTGGCGACGGGACGAGCGCCGGCCAGGAGCCGAGCAACGCGTCCCACGCGCCGCGGATTTCCCGCCGCCGCTCCGACCACTCGAACGCGTTCGTGACCCGCCGGCCGTCGCCGAACAGCAGGGGTGAACGGAGGCCCGCGGGCGCTCCGGTGAGCGCGGGTGGAGGGCGAAAGAGCGGCGCGAGATCGACCGGGGCACCGTCATCCGCGCGGGTCGGGGCGGCGAACAACCCGACCGCCCCGGCCGATGAGAGGCCCACGAGGATCGACTGGATGGGGGCGAGCGACTTGTCGGCAGAGTCTCCCTTCCTTCGGGGCCCGGCCGGCCGTCGCGGCGGGTGACCGGGGTCCGGGGAGTGTGTTACGGTGCCGGATTCCAGGCCCCTTGATCGGAGCGGCAGCGTGCCGCTCCGGCGCGGGCATGCGGACAGGTGCGATGTGTCCGACGTGGCACGGCCTGCTGCCGGACCGCAGTCGGGTGGAGGCTTTCCCGGTGGGCCGCAGGGCTGTGCGCGCGACAGGACGAACGGCGTTCCAGTCGGCTGAAGGCGGGGTCGCGCGGCATCCTCGGGGCGTCGGACGCGACGCGCCCGCAGGGCGTCCGTGGTCCGTCGCGTGGAGCGATGCGGCCGTCGTCGTCGGCTGCGTCCTGCTGACCTTCGCGCCGCTGATCGCGGCGGGTGGCTTCGTCGCCACGCACGAGGCCGAGCGCTATCCGGCACTCCTGGCCCACTTCGCCGATTCATTCGCGAGAGGGCACCTCTACCCGCGCTGGATGCCAGGCCTGGCGGGGGGGTATGGCTATCCGACCTTCATCTTCTATCAGCCGTTGGTGTTTTTCGTCGCGAGCGTCATGCGACTCGTGCTCGGGGTGTCGCTCGGATTCGCCCTCGTGCTGGCGGTCGGCGGCCTGTTCGCGGGCGCATGCGCGGCCTGGATCCGGGTGGCGCGGATCCTTTCGCCGTCGCAGCCGGCCTGGATCGCGCCGGTGATCTTCGCCCTCACGCCGGGCCTCTTCCTCAACCTCTACGTCCGTGGCGACCTCAGCGAGTTCGCCGCGACGAACGTGGCGGTGCTCGTGCTCGCGTCGTTCGTATGGTTGCTCGATCGCCTGCGCGCATCGCGGGGCGTCACGGCGCCGGTGTTTCTCCTCGGCGGATCGCTGGCGGCGGTGGTCACCGCGCATCCGATGACCGGTGCGGCGACGTGGTTCGTCATCATGTGCCTGGCCGTGGCGACGCTCGTCGGCGAGCCCCGCGACGGCCGGCTCGCGCAGGCCGGTTGCGTCACCGCTGCGCTCGTCCTCGGCGCGACGCTGTCGGCGCCGTACTGGGTGCCTTTCCTCCAGCTCCGGTCGCTGGTGTCACTCGATCGTGCGATGTCGGGGTACTACGATCCGACCATTCACCTCGTTCATCCCATGCAGCTGCTGTCGCGGCAGTGGGGGTTCGGAGGCTCGGGTCCGGGCGTCGGAGACGGCATGTCATTCCAGCTCGGCCTGCCGCACGTCGTCGTGGCCGTCGCGGGCTGCGTCGCCCTCCGACGCAGCCCGCTCGTATGCGGGGCGGGCCTCGTCTGGGCCGCGCTCGTCGTGGCGATGCTGCCCGTCGGGGCGCTCCTCTGGCGGTCCGGGTCTCCGCTCCATGCCTTCCAGTTTCCCTGGCGCCTGCTCAGCGTCATCGCCGTGCTCCAGCCGCTCTTCGTCATGGGGATCGCATGCGGCGGGAGCGGGGCGACACCGGGCCGCACGAGGGCGGGCGCGATCGCCATCCTCGTGGTCATGCTCCTCTGGTACGCCCCGATGATGCGCACCAATCCGGAGGCGGCCGCGGTGCCATTCGCTGCCCTGGATCGGGCGATCATGCAGCGATTCGAGGCGTCACGGCAGCGATTCGACGTCTATGCGCTGCAGAAGGAGTTTCTCCCGAGAGGCGTGACCGACCCGCCGGCCGCGCCGCGGGGTGATGCCGCAGTCGTGGGGTGCGAGGCAGACGGTCGCGTCATCATCGATCCCATGTCGTCCGACGACGACATCCGGGCGCACGTGACGGCGGATGCTCCGTGCACGATCGTCGTCCGCCAGTTTCTCTTCCCCGGCTGGCGGGTCACGAGCGATGGCCGCGAGGTCGCCCCCGAGACGCTCGCTGCGAGCCGTCGGCCGGACGGACTCATTCGCCTGACGATCGCCGAACCAGGCGGGCACGCCATCCGGGCGTGGTACGCCGGTCCACCAGGAGGCGGCATGCGGTGTGCCTGCATGCTCGGCGTCGTGGCCTCGATCGCCACAGTGCTCCACCGCGTGGATCGGCATCGTGGTCGCGCGCAGCGACGACGGCCGCGTCCATGCGGCCTTCCAGGTCACGTCACGCGTCGCGATGACGGGGAACGGGCCCGCGCTCGACGACGTGGTCGTGCGGCCGGCGGGTGGAGCCCCCGACGGATTCGG
>JBJTBO010000043.1:0-2581 GCA_046091445.1 Planctomycetaceae bacterium
GCCGTGCGCTGCGACCGCACCATGTGGTTCATCGGCCCGAGCGGCGACCGGGCCGCCTGCACCCCGGCACGGTGGCTGCCCGCACCGCTGCACCTCGCGCCGCTGCTCGTGTCGATGCGACATTTCACCTGGCGCGAGAAGCTGGCGCTCGCCGGCGGGATGCTGCGGCTGGCACGGCTGCATCCGCGCGACGCCCCTCCGACCACGGCACTCGACTGGCTGCGGGCCAGCGGTCAGCCCGACACGGTCATCCGCCTCTTCTGGCATCCGGTGCTCGACAGCGCGCTCGGCGAAGCGATCGACCTCGTCGACGTCGTCGCCGCGCGGAAGGTGCTCGTCGACGGCTTCCTCGCCCATCGCCATGCGGCCGACCTCTGGGTGCCCACCGTGCCCCTCGGCGAACACTGCGGCGAGCGGCTCGCCGCGTGGCTCGCCGCGCGGGGAGTCGTCGTCCGGACCGGGTGGAAGGCATCCGCGATCGAGCGGGATGCGGCGGGAGACGCGCGGGCTGTCGTGGGTGAGGGAACGCATCTCCCCTGCGACGCGGCGATCGTCTCGGTGCCCTGGCGGGCGGCGGCGCGGCTCGTGTCCGATCTCGTGCCCGAGGTCGACGAGCGGCTCGGTGGCTCGCCGATCACCGCGGTGCACCTCTGGTTCGACCGACCCGTCGTGGACCTGCCGCATGCCGTCCTCGTCGGCCGGACGTCGCAGTGGGTCTTCCGTTCCGACACGGCCGCCGGGGCGTCGGGCTACTGCCAGGGGGTGATCAGCGCCTCCCGCGGCCTCCTCGGCGACCGGGCGGGGCTGCTCGATACGGTCGTCGCGGAGCTGCGGGACGTGTTTCCCACCGCCCGCGGTGCGATCCTGCGCGATGCGAAGGTCGTCACCGATCCCACCGCGGTGCTGTCGGTGCGGCCCGGCGTCGAGGCGGCGCGGCCGCAGTCCGTCACCGCCGCGAGCAACATCCTGCTGGCCGGCGATTGGACGGCCACGGGCTGGCCATCGACCATGGAGGGAGCCGTGCGGAGCGGTCGGATCGCGGCGGCCGGCGCGGCGACGCGGCTGGGGAGGCAGGCCGCGCGGCTCGTACCCGACCTGCCCTCGTCGGCCCTGGTCCGGCTTCTCGTCGGGACGCCGCGTCCCTGATCAGGCCACGAGTTCGGCCAGGCGCGCCGCCAGGTCGTCGGCCACGCGGTGGGCCTGATCGCGGAGTTCGGCGAGTTCCACGATCGCTCCCGGGCGTCGCCACAGGAGACGCATCGCGGCGCCGACGCGACGCATGGCGTGCGGCATGCCCGCGAGCCTGGCGATGTCGGCGGGAATCGCGGTGTCCACCGTGTCGCTGACGGCGCGCACGACGCCGACGGGCCTGCCTGACTGCAGCGCCTCGTCGACGATCCACCACGACTCCATGTCCACGGCGATCGCGCCGGTCTCGTCGGCGAGGGTGCGCTTGGCGTCCGGCGTCGCCACCACCGCGTCGGCCGTGACCACGAGGCCGCGCGCCACGGCGCACGACAGGCGTTCGAGGGCGGCCGGGTCGGGCAGGGTCAGTCCGACAGGCCCCGCGGCGGCGAGCTGATCACGACCGCCGCCGGGCGACATGGTCGGGGGACGCGTCGCGGATGCCACGTGGGCGACCCGGTCGGCCACGACGAGCGTGCCACGCGCGAGGTCGGGCGAGAGACCGCCGCAGAGGCCCGCGGCGATCACCGCACCGGGACGATGCCCGTCGATCACCTGCCGCGTCGCCCGCGCCGCCACCTTCCCCATCCCCGCCACGGCGATCGCCACCGTACGGTCGCCGAGCCGGCCGGTCGTCACCGCCGTGTCGCGGGCCTGGAGCCTCACCGCATCCTGCAGCCGGTCGCGCAGGGGCGCCGCCTCGAGATCGAGGGCGAACACGATGGCGACGTCGACGCGGTCGATCATGGGCTGTGGCATGCCATGATCATGCGTGCGACCGCGACCGGTGTCTAATCGTGGGAGAACAGCCAGTCGAGAAGCCCGTGGCGACCGTGTCCTCCGTGTACACACTCGGTGCACCCGCCGAACGCACAGGAGGCCGGCACCCACTCGATCTTGAACTCGTAGGTGTCGTACTCCTTCTCGGTCACGCGCTTCTGGAGCGTTTTTCTCTGGCGGATCCTCACGTCGGCACACGAGGGGCCGCCGTCGTCGCAGCAGCCGGGTGAGTGCCCGGAGCCGTGACCCCCGAGGCAGCGGCCGTGGAGCAGCCCGCAGCCGGGCACGCACACCAGCTCGCACTTCGTGTCGTACTCGGTGTGGCTCTTCTTCTTGGTGATGGGCACGCAGCGACAGACGGGAATCATGCCCGGTCGGCCGCAGCAGTCGTTCGTCTCCTTCTTGCCCTTCTCGTCCTTCTTCGTCTTATCCGGCTTCGCCTTGTCCGACTTGGTCTTCGTGGCGTTCGCCTTGCCGTCGGCCTTCCGTGGGGCGTTCGGCTCGGTTCCCTGCCCGTTGGTCCGATCGGTCGGCGCTGCGGCCTCGTCGTCGGTCAGCATGGCCTCCTCGGGCGTGACCGTGGCGGGGGCGGCGCCCGCGGCAGACACCGCCCCGG